>CAYRBE010000055.1:1629-12237 GCA_964422345.1 uncultured Dechloromonas sp. | reverse complement strand
TGGCTACGGATATAAATTCCGGGGCAAGTGCATCAACACGAATGATTGCAGGCGGTGGGTGGGCTAAATTCACGGTGATTTAAGCGTTGCGATGCGTAAAACGCTGCAGTTTACCCCGTCTGGCGCAAGAAAAACCCAATGAGCTTGCTGTCTGGCATTTTGATGTCGGGCCGGGCGCGGTAAAATCAGTGGTTTCAGCATAAATGAATGAGGCAGGTCATGACGCCGCAAAGCAAACCGAATACCGACGATCTACGCATCAAGGAAATCAAGGAGCTGGTTCCGCCAGCGCACGTTTTCCGTGAGTATCCGGTTTCAAACCGTGCCGCACAGACAGCTTATAACGCCCGTCAGGCCATACATCGGATTCTGCATGGTGCGGATGATCGCTTGCTGGTTGTGATCGGCCCCTGTTCGATCCATGACTACGATGCGGCAATGGAGTACGCCAAGAAGCTGGCTAAGGCTGCGGATAAATACAGCGAAGACCTCGTTGTCCTGATGCGGGTTTATTTCGAAAAGCCACGGACAACGGTGGGTTGGAAGGGCTTGATCAATGATCCTCGTTTGGATAATACCTTCCGGATCAACGAAGGTATTCGTCTTGCCAGGAAAATTCTTCTTGAAATCAATGAGATGGATTTGCCTTGCGCAACAGAGTTTCTCGATACGATTACGCCGCAATACACCGCCGACCTGATTTCATGGGGCGCAATTGGGGCGCGTACTACCGAGTCACAGGTGCACCGTGAATTGGCTTCCGGGCTGTCATGTCCGGTTGGTTTCAAAAATGGCACCGATGGCAATATGCGAATCGCGGTGGATGCGATCCGTTCGGCTAATTCACCGCATCATTTCCTGTCTGTTACCAAGTCCGGTCATACGGCGATTGTGTCGACAATGGGTAATGAGGATTGTCATGTCATTCTGCGTGGCGGCAAGGAACCGAATTTTGATGCACCCAGTGTGGATGCTGCCTGTGCAGAAATCTCAAAAGCCGGATTGGCGGCTCGTCTGATGGTCGATTTTTCTCACGGCAACAGCCGCAAGCAATACAAGTTGCAGATGGAAGTCAGCGATAGCGTCGCTGCTCAGCTATCAGCCGGCGAGGATCGCATCGTTGGCGTGATGGTGGAGTCGCATCTGGTTGAAGGCCGCCAGGATATTGATCCCGACAAGCCCTTGGTTTACGGGCAGAGCGTCACCGATGCTTGTATCAATTGGGACGACAGCGTCAAAGTGTTGGAACAGCTTGCTGCCGCAGTGCGTGCCCGGCGATTGGTTGAAGCCGCAGAATAAAGGCGCGTTTTAGTATGCCAAGCCCGGTCAAATTTGACCGGGCTTTTTTACGACTGAATTTTTGCTGTGAGTTGTTCGACTGTACCTGGCCGGCTGTATAGGTAGCCCTGATATTGATTGCACCCCAAATCAGCCAAGCAATTTCTCTGATCTTCAGTTTCGACGCCTTCGGCAATGACTGAGAGATCCATACTTTTGGCCAGCGCCAGCATCGTCTTAATGATTGCCATATCGTTTGGATCGGTCATTAGATCCTGAACAAAAGAGCGATCTATCTTCAGCTGTTCAATGGGTAAACGTTTGAGGTAAGACAGGGAGGAGTATCCCGTGCCGAAATCATCGAGCGAAAAACCGATACCAGTTGCCTTCAGCAGGCTCATCTTGTTGACGATGTCGTCAATATTGTCGAGCATCAGACTTTCAGTCAGCTCGAGTTTGAGTCTTTGCGGATTGGCGCCAGTTCTTTCAATCACCTCTTTTACCTGAGTAACGAAATCGCTCTGGTGATACTGCACCGCACTAATATTGACCGAAAGAAATAGGGCTGAGTGTGAAGGTTCTGCCGCCCATGTGGCTAGTTGCCTGCAGGCAGTTTCGAGAATCCACTGTCCGAGGGGTAGGATTAACTTTGTCTTTTCGGCAAGCGCAATGAACTCACCAGGAGCAACCATGCCCCGCACAGGGTGTTGCCAACGGACCAGTGCTTCTACGCCGATGGTTTCCCCACTTGAGTTCACTTGGGCTTGATAGTGGAGGACGAACTGTTTCAGCAATACAGCATCGCGGAGTTCATTTTCCAATGCAACTTGTGTGCTGATGCTTTGCTGCATTTCAGGATCAAAGAATCGAAGGGTGTTTCGGCCGGCAGCCTTGGCTTGATACATCGCAAGGTCGGCGCGTTTCAACAGATCTTCAATCGAGGTTTCATGGTCTGAAAACATCGTAATGCCGATGCTCGGTGTATTGCGATATTCCAGTCCGCAGAGATCGTAGCTTTGATTTAGTGCAGATAATATTTTCTCGCCGATGGCGTCGGTCTGTTGGGCCGCCTCATCAAGCGTAGTGCTGAGTCCTTCAAGCATAACGACGAATTCATCACCGCCCAGCCGCGCAACAGTATCGTCTTCTCGAACACAACTGGTGAGGCGCTCGGCTACGGCTTGTAGCAGCAAGTCGCCTTTGTCGTGGCCGAGGGTGTCGTTAAGTGTTTTGAAGTTGTCGAGGTCAATAAACATCAGGGCACCACATTTTTTGGTGCGCGCACTGGTTGAGAGGGAATGACGCAGGCGGTCAAGGAGTAGTCGACGATTGGGCAGTTGAGTCAGCGGGTCATAAAAAGCCAGGTGCTTGATTGCGTTTTCGCTGGCCTTGCGCTGGGTAATGTCAGTCAGCGTTGAAACATGGTGGCTGACCTTTCCTTCATTGTCCTTGACCGAGGTAATGGTTAGCCATTCAGGAAATATCTCACCATTTTTACGGCGATTCCAGATTTCACCTTGCCAGCTTCCGGTTTCATCAATGCGCTTGCGCATGTCGTGATAAAACGCTGCATCGTGCCTGCCTGAGCGGAGGATGCCCGGCGCCTTGCCGATGGATTCTTCGGCGGAAAAACCGGTGATTTCAGTAAAGGCCTTGTTAACTCGCAAAATGATGCCGTTGGCGTCAGTAATGAACATCCCTTCCTGCGACTCAAAAGCAGTCGCAGCAATGCGCATGTTGGCTTCAGAATGCTTGCGTTCAGTGATGTCAGAAAACACCCCAACATAGTTCACTACTTCACCTAGCTCGTTGTGAGAGGTAGATATGCTGAGCCATTCAGGGTAGATACGCCCATCTTTGGCCCGATTCCAGATTTCGCCTGACCATGAGCCCGTGGCATTGAGTGCGGACCACATGGCTTGATAGAAAAAATCGTTGTGTCGGCCGGATTTAAGCATGCTGGCGAATGAGCCAATTGCCTCAGCCTCGGTGTAACCATTGATTCGAGTAAATGCCGGGTTGATCGAAACGATGCGTTGATCAGCGTTGGTCACCATGACGCCTTCAGACATCTTTGCTACGGCGCAGCCTGCAAGCCGGAGATCGTCAAGCGAAGCTTGTAATGATTTTTGGGAGTGTTGCAGTTCTATCATCAGCGAGTGAAATGATTTTGTGACCAGACCAACTTCTTGTGGCTGGTCAGCAGGGAGCTGGATGATTTTGCTTGGATCTTTTCGTAGCAGTTCGATAGAACTTTTAAGCGCATGGAGTGGCTGAATGATGGTGCGCAGGATGAGCCAGCACAGGATGAGAAATAACCCCGTCCAAATAGCAGAAATAGACAGCTTGGCTTTGACTTCACGCCAATAAGTGGCTTCAAATTCGTCCATGTAGATGCCGGAACCGATCACCCAACCCCAGGGTTTGAAGCGTTTAACAAATGATAGTTTCGGATAGGTTTGGTTGGTGAGCCCACCACCAGCCATAGGTTTTGGCCAGACGTAGGTAACAAATCCCTCGCCTTCGGGGGTGTCGGTAATCTCGTTCATTGTGGCGAACAGGTTGTCACCGTAGCGTTCTGTGAATTCGCCGGATTTCCCCGTTCGGCTTGCGCTGGCGCGCATGAACTCTGGGCGGTTGAGCAGGGTGCCATCTAGCTCGGGTGAGGTTGGGTGCATCACCATTCGCGGAACGGGGTGACTTAGATCATGGATCCAGAAATATTCTTTTCCGCTGTAGCGTAAGGGGCGAATTGCTTGAATCGCTTGCTCGTGAGCTTCGGTATCGGTCAGGCGACCTGCTTTTGACTCGGCTTCATAGTGCAGGAGAAGCGAATAGGCGGTTTCAACCTGATCGTGAAGTTGTAGCTCCTTCTCCGCGCGCAGACTACGTTCTTGGTGAACTAGGTCGAGTACCTGGTTGCTTAGAACTGCGCAGGAAAAGGCGATAACCAGCAACCAAAGCCGGGTAGAAATCGGTAATGTTTTGAGATAACGCAATATTTCCCTATATGGGCATCACAAAAGCTACCGATATTTCGGCGCTGGCGTGAGTAGCCCATCCCCCTCAAGATGGTGTGCAAAGTACAGTTTTAGTTGTAACTCTAGGGGGTTTTGTAACTTGTCTATGCAGGTTATCTTGGGTGCAATTTTAGCAACAAATCAGGCTGTTTTGACCAAATGGATTGCGTTTTTGCTTAGTCTGCGAAACAAGGCGGGCGCTGTTCCCGCTGGGCGAGCATGGCTTCGTTCAGGTCGGCAGAAAGTAGCATTGCGGCATTCCAGCTTGCAACGTGGTTCAGGCCGTCGGCGATGCTGTGGTCTCGACTGTAGTTCAAGACCTCCTTGAGGCCGCGAGTGGCCAGAGGAGACTTGGCAGCAATGGTTTTTGCCAGTGCTCGGACTGCTACGGTGCACACTTCATTTGAGGCAAAAACCCGGTTGATCAGTCCAGATTTTTCAGCTTCTTCGGCGGCCATGTTGCGGCCGGTGAAGGCCAATTCGCGGGTCATTCCTTCACCGATCAAGCTTGGTAGGCGTTGCAGGGTACCGACGTCTGCGACCATGCCGAGATCAATTTCCTTGATTGAGAAAATGGCATCAGCGCTGGCATAGCGCATATCGCAACAAGTGACGAGGTCCAGTGCGCCACCGACACAAGCACCTTGAATTGAAGCAAGCACGGGTTTGCGGCAACGTTCTATGCTGCTCAGACAATCCTGTAAATCGAGAATCAGGCGGCGCAGTAATTCGCGGCTACGGGCGCCGTCGCTGTGGGTGATGCGCTGCTGGATGCTGCCCAGCATTGAGAGATCGATCCCGGCGCAGAAGTTTTTTCCTTCACCACTCAGAATGGCGACTCTGGCTTCTGGCGTGGCATCCACCCAATCGAAGGCCTGACGGATTTCCTGCCACATGGCGTCATTCATGGCATTCGACTTCTCCGGTCGGTTGAGGCGTATTTCGGCAATCTTGTCGATCAGGGTGACTTGTAGCGTGGTGAATGTTGGGGCCATGGCTTTATTGGTTTTCAGTTGGGGGCGTTAAAGCTGATCAGGTCGAGATCAGCGGCTTGCTGGCGCAGGGGAATCAGCGCCTGATATGCACTTGATTGGTACCAGCCTTCGACTGCAGCCTGATCCGGAAAACGGATGACGACCGTATCGGTGTGCGAATGTTGCCCCGCTAGAACGCGATTTGTCTCGCCTCTAAACAACAACTCGGCCCCCCAGGGGGCAAGGGTTGCGGGAACCTGAGCGCGATATTGCGCCCATTTCTCAGCATCTTTGACGGTGATGTGGCCGATGACGCAGGTGCTCACAGACCGTTCTTCCCTTTTTGCCAGAGTACATCGCCTCGTCCGCCGGCCTTGTTGAGGGCGCGACCAAGAATGAAGAGCAGGTCTGAGAGGCGGTTGATGTAGCGGCGAGCCGGTTCGGAGATTTCTTCGGCGTTATGCAGACGAACCATGGCACGCTCGGCGCGGCGGCAAATGGTGCGCGACAGGTGGGCGAGTGAAGCAGGGCGGGTTCCGCCGGGCAGGATAAATTCCTTGAGCATGCTCAGGTCAGCATTAAACGCATCCGCTTGCGCTTCCAGTCGTTCGACTTGCATTGATTTCATCACGCTCATGCCGGGCAGGCAGAGTTCGCCACCGAGGTCGAACAAATCGTTCTGAACATCAAGTAGGGCGCTACGGATGGCTTCCGGGATATCTTCACAGAGCAGTACGCCGAGGCTGGAGTTGAGTTCATCAACCTCGCCCATGGCGTCAATCCGCAGGCTGTCTTTGGTCGTTCGGCTACCATCGCCAAGGCCAGTGGTGCCGGCATCGCCGGTGCGGGTGACGATTTTCGAAAGGCGGTTACCCTTGCGTTCTGCTTCTACGTTTGTTTCTGCTTCGCTCACGATTTAGTTCTCCTTGGTGTGGGCAAGATTATACTGATGGCCCGCCGTACAGACTGTCGCCCACATGCCAAAGTTCGCCGCCAACCTGAGTTTTTTGTTTACCGATGTACCGTTTCCGGAGCGTTTTAAACGTGCAGCAGCGGCTGGATTCAAGGGGGTTGAATTTATTTCGCCCTATGATTATCCGGCTCATGATGTGGCCGAATGGCTGCGTGAAGCGGATCTTGAGCAGGTGCTGTTCAATTTTGGCTTGGGTGATTGGGCTGCAGGTGAGCGCGGTTTGGCTTGTCTGCCGCATCGACAGGGCGAGTTTGCCGAGAGTGTCGAGCGGGCGGTGGATTACGCAATGGTGCTCGATTGCGAGCGCCTGCATTGCATGGCCGGTCTGCGGCCAGACGGTATCGCCGAGGCTGAGCTTGAGGCGACCTATATTGCCAATTTGCGTTATGCGGCGGATCGGCTGGCGACGATAGGTGCGACTTTGATGATCGAGCCAATCAATAGCCGGATCGATATGCCGGGTTACTGGCTGGATAGCGTCGAAAAGGGTTTTTGCCTTTTAGAGGCAGTGCACCGTAGCAATGTGAAATTACAGTACGACATCTATCACGCCCAGATTATTGCCGGTGATCTGGCCCGGACGCTGGAGCGCCATATCGACCAGATTGGGCATATACAGATTGCCGACAATCCGGGGCGGCATGAGCCGGGGACGGGCGAGATTAATTATCCCTACTTATTTGATCTTCTTGATAGCTTGGGATATAGCGGTTGGGTGGGTTGTGAGTACAAGCCGCTAGGAAATACTGAGGCCGGATTAAGCTGGATGAAGCGCAGCTAATCTCCCGCCTTATGTCTTTCGTGATAATCTCCTGTTGATATAGGAGGATGGATGCCAATAATAGTTGATGCCTGTGCAGCGCAACATCAGGGCGATCGTAAAGAGCAGCAGGATAGAGTGGCGATTTTTCCGCACCCATCAAAAAAGGGTGTGGCACTGGCCGTTGTTGCTGATGGGATGGGTGGGCACACCGGGGGCGCGCTGGCCGCAGCCCAAGTGATCCATACCTCGAAAAATAACCTTGACCATTTTTCGCCAGCCGAAGAAAGCGCCAAGTGTTTGCTTGAAAATAGTTTGCGCGAGGCGCATACGATGATCAAAGCGTCGCGCTTTATGAATGAAAAAGATCCGCACAGTACTGCGGTTACCTTGCTGCTAGCACCTGGCAGGGTCACCTGGGCATATTGCGGCGATAGTCGCTTGTATCATTTTCGTCAAAACAAATTGCTGAGCCGTACCGTTGATCACTCCTATGTCGAGCATCTTCTGGCCAGTGGCCGGATTACCGCAGAGCAGGCCTTGGTGCACCCAAATAAAAATGTCTTGCTGACCTCTTTGGGGGGGAATGATGAGCCCAAAGTTGATCTCGGTGAAACGGATGACTTGGTCGCCGGTGACGCGTTTGTCCTCTGTTCTGATGGCTTGTGGGCTTACTTTGAGGATGATGAGTTAGCCAAGGTTGTCGCTGATAACTCGGCACGCGAAGCCTGTGAGTTGCTGATTGATAAGGCGCGGCATCGCGCCAAGGGCGGAGGCGATAATCTTTCGCTGGCTATTGTTAAGTTTGTCGATGCGCCGGAAGTGAAGCCCAAGCCACCTGCAGGTTTTGTTTCGCGGGCCAACCCGTAAATACGACTACGGCGCTTTAGAGGCGCCGTAGTTTTATCTGCTTACTTTTTACCGAGGCCACCAAGGAGCGCGGCAACTACCCGCTTTGGCTTGTGCGGGTCAGCGACTGGTGGAGCCTTCGGGGAGTCAGGGACATCGCCCCTTGGCCGGCTTGATTCATAAGGCTTGCTGAAGTCAAAACCATCTGCTGCCACCATGTTTGAGCGCCGTGCCGGGCGTTGGCCAGATGTCGGTTGGCTTCTTGGTGCCACCGGCGCGCGCGTCGGTGCTTGCGGTTTTGGGGCATGTTTCTTCTTGTTGCCCGGAGGGTATTCGTATTCTGCTTCTGGCTCGAAACCAGCGATCTCGACTTGCTCAATCGGACGTTTGATCAGCTTTTCGATATCAACTAAATAGCCAACCTCATGTGCGCTAACCAGCGAAATGGCGTTGCCTAGCTTTCCGGCGCGACCGGTACGGCCGATGCGGTGCACGTAGTCTTCTGGCGTGTGGGGTAGTTCGTAATTGATGACGTAAGGCAAATCATCCACATCGAGGCCGCGCGCGGCGACATCAGTGGCGATCAGGGCGTGGGTTTCACCGGCCTTGAAGGCGTCGAGCGCCTTGATTCGTTCAAGTTGGCTCTTGTCGCCATGGATGGCATCAGCCTGGATACCGGCACGTTGCAGTTCGCGGGTCAGTCGCGAGCAGCCTTGTTTGGTCCGCATGAAGACCAGACACTGACGGATCTCATTGGATTTCAAAAGTTTGATCAGCAAACCGCGCTTGCCGTATTCCGACACCGGATGGACGCGGTGCGTAATGTTTTCCGATACCTGATTGCGTCGGGCAACTTCGATCAGTACCGGCGAACACAACATGGTGTCGGCCAGCCGCTTGATTTCATCCGAGAAAGTTGCAGAGAACAACAGGCTTTGCCGCTGTTGCGGCAGCATGTTCAGAATGCGGGTAACGTCCGGCACAAAACCCATGTCGAGCATACGGTCGGCTTCGTCGAGAACGAGTACCTGAACCGAGCTGAAGCTGACGCTCTTGTTCTCGACGTGATCAAGCAGCCGGCCCGGGGTGGCGACGAGAATTTCGACACCTTTTTTGAGTTCAGCGATTTGCGGCTTGATATCGACGCCACCAAAAGCGCACATTGAGCGCAGGTGAGTGTGCTTGCTATAAGCCTTTACTGACTCGAAAACCTGTAGTGCGAGTTCGCGGGTCGGGGCCAAAATCAGGGCACGAACCGGATGTTTGGCCGGCGATGGGCTGCTGCTGGCGAAAGGCAGAATGCGCTGCAGAATGGGCAGCGTAAAGGCTGCTGTTTTACCTGTGCCGGTTTGCGCCCCGCCCATGATGTCCTTGCCGCTGATGACCAGCGGGATGGCTTGGGCCTGAATTGGCGTCGGTTTGGTATAACCTTCGTCGAGTACGGCGCGCAGAAGATCAGGTGCCAAGCCAAGATCGGCAAAGGTGATTTCGACAGGAGTGTCGGCAGCAGTTTCTGCCGTGGCGGGGCTGGCTGCGTCGCCAGCTAACGTATTGATTTCAGACATGGGTCAGGATTATACGCTTACCTCGCCTGTGCTACATGTTTGTCTCCGGCGTAGGCGGGAGAATCAGTGCTTTGCGTTGGCTTTTTCGCTTTTCTCAGCGGCTGGTGCAGCGTCTGGGTCGATGACTTCCTTCTTTTTCTTTTTGGAAGCACCCGGTGGTTCCGGTGGTGGAAGCTGGGGAACGATAGTGTCTATCTTGTTCTCTCGCATATAGGAGTCCATTTCGCGCCAGCCTTCAAAGACGCCGGCCTTGGGGACCCAAGTGTAAATTGCATAGCAGTCTTCGATAGCGCGGCCGGATTGCCGGCAGGCGCTACCAACGGCTTTGCCTTCGGCTTCGAGTCGGGCGTCTTTTTTGCCCAAGTCTTCAAGGCCGAGTTTTTGGCTAATCTGGTCGCAGCCGGTAAGGGCGAAGGCGAGCATCAGGGCGAGAGAAATCCGTGTGTGCATGGCGGGAATTTTCGCACAAATGTCATCGAATATGGCGAGTGCGTTGCTGTTTTACGGGCTGTATAATCAGACTTTTGCGATTTTCTGGAGTATTTATGTCCTATCGTTTTCGTCCTTTGCTTGCTGCGGTCGGTCTGGCCTTCGCTTTTCCTGCCTTTGCCACCAAGCCAGCTACGAAACCTGCGGCCAAGCAAGAGGCATCTGCTGCAGCCTCTTCTAAAGCAGATCTTGAGTTGGCGCATAATTTCGGTGCTGGTGGTACCGAGCGTTTGCAGGTGATCGTTGATCGCTTTAATGCCGAAAGCAAGGACGGCTCGATTGTGCTGGTGCCCCTTACCAAGGGTGCCAAGCCGGCCGCTTTGAATTTTGTCCGCCGTCACGATATGGGCGAGTTGCTGCGTCAGCCGGTTAAGTTCAAGCCTATCTATCAAATGATGGCTGATGCCAAGGTGCCATTCAATGCTGCCGATATCTCGGTTGATCTGAAGGCTGGCGTGGTCGACGAAAAAGGTCGGATGGTTGGTTTGCCGATTGCCTACTCGACGCCAGTTTTGTTCTATAACAAAAACGCTTTCCGCAAAGCCAAGCTCGATGCTGACAAGCCGCCACAGACCTGGTTTGAAATGCAGGGTGTGCTCGATAAATTGCAGGAGGCAGGGTATACCTGTCCTTACACGACCTCTTGGCCAAGCTGGGTGCATATCGATAACGTCAGTTCAGTATCTGGTGTGCCGGCGGT
>CAYRBE010000055.1:0-1529 GCA_964422345.1 uncultured Dechloromonas sp. | reverse complement strand
GCCGAAACCTCCGACGCTATTCTTTTTTCGCTCGATGCCGGTCAGGGTGAGCGGATTCCCAGGTTTTCCGAAGCTGCTGCTTTGTGTCGTGACTTGGGTTTGCTGGCCAATATTGAAATCAAACCGGCAAGTGGCTACGAAGAGCAGACGGCAAAGGTGGTCGCATCTTTTGCTGCCGATTTTTGGCAAGGCGCCACGGTTCTGCCGCTCATTTCATCGTTTTCGTTGCCTGCTCTGGAGATTGCTCGCGATCTCGCACCTTTGATTCCACGCGGCCTGCTGTTTGAAGCGGTGCCGGCTGACTGGCAGCTTGAGTTGGGGCGCTTGGGTGGTGTTTCACTGCATTGTGATGCAGCTTTGGTCACTGACTCAGTTTTGGCCGAGGCGCATGCCGCCCGGATTCCTGTTTTGTGTTACACGGTAAATGATCCTGCGCAGGCCAAGTCGATGTTTGCTCGAGGGGTGTCTGGTTTATTTACAGATAGGCTGGATTTGAATCCTGCAAGTAGCTAATGCGCTATTTGATCGTGATGAAACCCGCTTTTTGGCGGGTTTTTATTTTAAAATCTAAAGTTACGAATTCCACGCATTAAAGGCCTTCCGCGTATGAAAAGCTCAGAAATCCGTCAGCAGTTCCTCGACTTTTTTGCCTCCAAAGGCCATGAGATTGTCGCTTCCAGTTCGCTCGTTCCGCACGAGGACCCGACCCTGTTGTTCACCAACGCAGGGATGAACCAGTTCAAGGATGTTTTCCTCGGTTTTGATAAGCGGCCCTATACCCGCGCCACGACTTCCCAGAAGTGTGTGCGCGCCGGTGGCAAGCATAACGACTTGGAAAATGTCGGCTACACCGCACGTCACCACACATTTTTTGAAATGCTCGGCAATTTCAGCTTTGGTGATTACTTCAAGCGCGATGCGATTAAGTATGCTTGGGAGCTGTTGACCGAAGTTTATAAACTGCCCAAGGACAAGCTGACGATTACCGTCTATGCCGAGGATGACGAAGCCTACGACATCTGGACCAAGGAGATCGGCGTGCCGGTCGAGCGCGTTATTCGCATTGGTGACAACAAGGGAGCGCGTTACGCCTCCGATAATTTCTGGATGATGGGCGATACCGGCCCCTGCGGCCCCTGTACCGAAATTTTCTACGACCACGGCGAACAGCACTGGGGTGGCCCTCCGGGTAGCCCGGATGAAGACGGTGACCGTTTCATCGAAATCTGGAACAACGTCTTCATGCAGTTCAACCGCGACGAAGCCGGCGTCATGCATCCGCTGCCTAAGCCTTCGGTCGATACCGGGATGGGGCTGGAGCGTGTCTCGGCGGTATTGCAGGGCGTGCATGCAAACTACGAGATTGACCTGTTCCAGGCGCTGCTTAAGGCAGCGGCACGTGAAACCAGCGATGCCGATATGGACAGCCCCTCACTCAAGGTGCTGGCTGACCACATTCGCGCCTGTTCCTTTCTGATCGCCGATGGCGTGATTCCTGGCAATGAAGGTCGTGGCTACGTCCTGCGCCG
>CAYRBE010000054.1:5322-12316 GCA_964422345.1 uncultured Dechloromonas sp. | reverse complement strand
TTCAGCCGGCATGCCGAAGGCGTCCCAGCCCATCGGCTGCAGGACGTTGAAGCCTTGCATTTTATGGAAGCGGGAGAGGACGTCGCCGATGGTATAGTTCCTGACGTGGCCCATGTGCAGCTTGCCCGATGGGTAGGGGAACATGGATAGGCAGTAGTATTTGGGCTTGGTGGCGTCTTCGACGGCGCGGGCGGCACCTGTTTTGTCCCAGTGGGTCTGGGCGGCACGTTCGATGTCGGCTGGGGCGTATTTGTCCTGCATGGGCATGGCGGGTCTGTCGCTAAAAACGTTGATTAACCTTGGATTATACCGGTTGAAGCAGAATGGAGAGGCAATGAGGACAAAGCGGCTGGCAGGAGCAATCATTTTTGCCCTTTTTTCGACGTGCACCGTAGCAGTGGTGCCGAATGCGGTAGTCGATGCCGTGCAGGCGCCGGCTTGGGTTGAGCGCGGCGAGCGGCGCATTCCGCTGACTCCGGGGATGCAACTGGAGAATCGCGACCGGGTGCTGACCGGCAGCGGTGCGCGGGCCATTGTTCAACTGGCTGATGGCAGCGCAGTCAAACTCGGTGAAAACGTCACGGTGGCAGTCAATGCCATGAAACAGGATCCCAAAGCGGGGTTTTCTGCAGCGCTTGATGTTGCGAAAGGCGCTTTTCGCCTGACCACCGATATTTTCCGTAAGTTCCAGACTCAGCGGGCGATCAACGTGCGTACTGGCACAGTGACCATCGGTATTCGTGGTACGGATCTGTGGGGGCGTTCCAACGACGAAAAAGATTTCGTCTGTCTGATTGAAGGAAAAATTTCTGTCAGTCACCCGCAAGGCGAGCCGACCGAACTGAACGAGCCCTTGCAATTCTATGGTGCGGATAAGGGGCAAGCGCCGGGGCCGGTCGCCTCGGTGGATAAGGCGCAATTGGCGTTATGGGCCTTGGAAACTGAATTGCAGGACCGCGCCGGCAAGCAGCAGGCCGGTGGGCAGTGGTACCTGAACTTTGGTCGTTACGAAAAAGATGACGTACTGGCGCTGCATGATCAGCTATCGGTGGCTGGTTATGCTGGACGGATCAAGCCAGTTCGGGTTGCCGGAGGCTATCGTTATGATCTGCGTTTAGATCAGCTGGTCTCGGAAGGCGAGGCTCAGGCTTTGTCGAATCGACTGGTGCGGGACCTGCACGTACCCGTACCAGCGATTCGTCGCCATTAAAGGCGAGTTTCTAACGGACTTCGCTTAGGCGAATTTTTTACCGTTATAGACTTCACCCCAGGCGTTTTGCCAGAAGTTGTAGCTGTTTTCAGCGGCCTTGAGTGTCAGGAGTGACATCCGGGTCTGCTGATGCCACATCCACGACAGGCGGGGCGCCGGGGTCAGGCAGTAGGCGTGTTCGAGATCGGCTTCGTCTTCGACAATTGCCAGGAAGCGTTCGATAGCCAAGCCCCAGTAGGCAGAACCTTCAGGGTTGCCACTAAGGTATTCGGCTTCGGAAAGGGCGCGGCGCCATAATTTAAGTGCGAGTTCATCGCTGATGCCGGCTTTTCTAGCGATCCACGGGAGGATCTTGGGGGCATTCATGCTCTTTTTCATGCTGTTACTCCTTGTGTTTCGTGGCGGTGGCCACTTCTCTCTTGGTAAGACTGCCTTGTGGGCTGATGGTTTTTGTGCACTGCAATATATTTTTTAGGAAGTATACTGCCGAACGTTCTTGATGTCCTGTGAAATATCTCACAAACAAATTGCTGCGTTGCACAATCGCAACGTTTTTTTGGCAGATATTCTGCTGACATCCCGTTCTTTTTCTAAGCTATTTCAGCTATAAACCTCCGGAATAAATCCATGTCTGACCTGCTTGCCAATCTTAACTCTCCGCAGTTGCAAGCGGTTACGCTGCCGCCGGTGCATGGGCTGATTTTGGCCGGCGCGGGGAGCGGAAAAACCCGCGTGTTGACCACCCGGATTGCCTGGTTGATGTCGACCGGGCAGGTGAGTCCGCATGGCATTTTGGCGGTGACTTTCACCAATAAGGCCGCGAAGGAAATGAATGCGCGGTTGTCGGCGCTGGTGCCAATCAACACGCGCGGGATGTGGCTAGGCACCTTTCACGGCTTGTGTAATCGCCTGCTGCGGGCGCATTTTCGTGAGGCAGCCCTGCCGCAGACCTTTCAGATTCTTGATTCAGCCGACCAGTTGTCGATGGTCAAGCGGCTATTGAAAAACCTGAATATCGACGACGAGAAATATCCGCCGCGGGAGTTGTGCCATTTTATCAACGGCCACAAAGAGCAAGGCGTTCGTGCCGCGCAGGCCGAGGCTTACGACAACTACACGCAACGCCGTGTGGAGTTCTACGCTGAGTATGAAGCCCAGTGCAATCGTGAGGGCGTGGTCGATTTTGCCGAATTGTTGCTGCGTTGCTACGAGTTGCTGCAGCGTAACGAGCCGCTACGTAAGCATTATCAGGAGCGTTTCCGCTACATTCTCGTCGACGAGTTTCAGGATACCAATCGCCTGCAGTACAGCTGGCTCAAGCTACTTTCTGGCGGCGGCGCTAAGGTTTTTGCCGTGGGGGATGACGACCAGAGTATTTACGGTTTCCGCGGTGCCGAGGTTGGCAATATGCGTGAGTTCGAGCGTGACTATGCTGGCGACAACATTATTCGTCTGGAGCAAAACTACCGCTCGCACGGCAATATTCTGGCTGCCGCCAACGCCTTGATCAAAAACAATCGTGAGCGTCTGGGTAAAAATCTATGGACTGATGCCGGTGCAGGTGAGCCAATCCGCGCCTTTGAAGGCTATTCCGACCTCGACGAAGCGCGTTTTATTGTTGATGAAATTCGTGAATTGGTGCGCGATGGCGTTTCGCCAACCCAGATGGCGATTTTGTATCGCTCCAACGCGCAGTCCCGTGTGCTCGAACACGAGTTGTTCGCCCGCGGCGTTCCCTACAAGGTCTATGGCGGCCTGCGCTTCTTCGAGCGTCAAGAGATTAAACACGCCTTGGCTTATTTGCGTTTGCTGGGGAATCCTGACGACGACACGGCTTTCCTGCGGGTGGTTAATTTCCCGACTCGGGGTATTGGTGCCCGTTCGCTGGAAAGCCTGCAGGCCACCGCGCATCAGATGAACTCCAGCCTGTACAACGCTGCGGCATCGCTGACCGGTAAGGCCGGGGTGACGGTAGGTGGCTTTATTCGGTTGGTCGAAACCCTGCGTCACGAAACTGAAACTTTGCCTTTGCCCGAAATTGTCGAACACATTATCGAAAAAACCGGGCTGGCCCAGCACTACCGGGTTGAAAAGGAAGGCCAGGAGCGGCTGGAAAACCTTGATGAACTGATCAATGCTGCGGCTACATTTGTTGATAGTGAAGGCGCGATCGGTGAAGGCGGGGCATTAGCGTCGTTTCTTGCCCACGCCTCGCTTGAAGCCGGTGAGCATCAGGCAGGCGATGGTGATCAGGCGGTGCAGTTGATGTCAGTGCATGCTGCCAAGGGGCTGGAGTTTGATGTGGTCTTTATCTCCGGTCTGGAGCAGGGCCTGTTCCCGCATGAAAACTCAGTCAGTCAGGGTAGTGAGGGGTTGGAGGAAGAGCGTCGCTTGATGTACGTTGCGGTGACTCGCGCCCGTCAGCGGCTTTATGTTTCTTGCGCCCAGACCCGGATGTTGCATGGTCAGACGCGTTACTGTGTGCCTTCCAGCTTTCTCGATGAAATCCCTGCACAGCTATTACTCAAACTTAACAAGAAGGCGGCTCCGGCACCAGCAGCCTCCTCATTTGGTGGCGGTTATGCGGCGGCACCCGCGGCGGGTGGCTTGCGCATAGGGCAAACGGTTGAACATGCCAAGTTCGGCGTGGGCGTTATTGTTTCAAGCGAAGGGCGTGGTGCTGACGCGCGGGTTCA
Organism: uncultured Dechloromonas sp.; assembly: GCA_964422345.1. GTDB lineage: Bacteria > Pseudomonadota > Gammaproteobacteria > Burkholderiales > Rhodocyclaceae > Azonexus. The sequence continues at coordinate 8,410 of CAYRBE010000054.1, read as the reverse complement.
GGTCAATTTTGGCGGTGCCGGTATGAAGTGGCTGGCACTGGAGTACGCCAAGCTGACACCGGTTTAGCTGATCAGACGAGTGGCCCGGGGCGTCCAAGGAAGTAGCCCTGGGCGTAATCAATCCCGATTTCGCGTAGGGTATCTAGCGTCAGCTGAGTTTCGACAAATTCGCCCACGGTGACCATGTTCATCGCGTGGGCGACTTCGCCGATTGATTTCACCATGGCGCGATCGACACTGTCGTTACCGATGCCATGGACGAGTTGGCCATCCACTTTGAGCATTTGAACTGGCAGTTTCTTGAGCTGGCCATACGAAGCGAAGCCCGTACCAAAGTCATCGAGCGCAAAACGGCAGCCAATCTTGCGGGCATCTTTGATAAAACGGAGCAGTGTCGGCGTCTGGCTGACCATGCAGGATTCAGTGACCTCGAAGCAGATTTGGTCGCCGCTTAGTTTGCGCTGGTCGAGTAGCTGCGCAATGTCCTCAACAAAGGCCGGATCGCTCAGGCTTTGTCCGGATATGTTGATGTTGTAGAACGGCTGCATTGCTTCTTTGGGCCGGCTATCGATCCATGCCAGCGCGTTGCGGATGACCCAGCGGTCAATTTGCGGCATCAGCCCATAGTGCTCTGCGGTGGGTAAAAAATGAGCGGGTGGAACCAGTTGCCCGCTCTTATCTTTTAACCGGACGAGAAATTCGAATCCGGTCGGCAGTCCCGGCTTTAGCGGGTGTAGCAACTGGCTGAATAGTACAAGTCGTTCATTTTCCAGTGCTTCGTGCAGTATGGGTAACCAACGCTTGGTGCCATGCCGTTCGATAATGCGCGGGTCTTCCGGGTCAAAAACTACGATTTCACCGGCGCCGGAGTGTTTGGCGACCTGAGTGGCCGAATCAGCCTCCTGAAATAATTGTTGCGGCTGGGTGATTTCTTCGGTCAGCGTTGTTAGCCCAGCGACCGTTTCGATGTTGATCTGCCGGACACCCCATTCAAAGCGCTGCGTATTGATTTTTTGGAGTAGTTCTCGTACCAGTACGAGCGCTGCGTTGCTGGATGTTTGGCGTAGAAATAAAGCGAGGCGTCCGCTTTCTACGCGTGCGGCAATTGCTTTTTTGTTCCCTTCGCTGGCGGCTTTGAAGGCGCTGGCTGCTGCTTGTAGCAGGGCATCACCGGCTTCAAAACCAAAGGCATCATTGGTTGTTCTTAAATTGCCCAGATCGATAAAAGCCAGTGTTGAGGGTTCGCGCTGATCGTGCCATCGGGTAATCGCCTGCTGGATATGCTCTTCAAGCTGGCCACGGTTGAGCAGGCCGGTCAGGTGGTCGTGCTGGGCGCGGTAATCAACCTCGGCACGCAGGCTGCGTTGCTCAGTGGTGTCGTTGTGGATCGCAATATAGTGGGTGATTTTGCCTGTGCCATCGCGTACCGGGGAGACACTTTCGGTGGCCCAGTAGACCGTGCCATCAGCTCGCCGCTTGGCGTGTTCACCACAGGTTGGCATTTCATTGCAGGCGCTGGGGTTGGCGTTGAAGGCCGATAGCGGCTGACCGCTCAGCTCATGTTCTGTGGCGTGGGTTAGCGCACCAAAGCGCGGGTTGGTGTATTCGATGCGACCATCGGCGCCGGCAATGGCCACGCCGCTGGGAACCTGCTCAATGGCCCGCAATAAAACCTGTGCCGTGTCTTCAGCTTTTTCTTTGTCGCCGCGCAGGTTGCTTAGCAGGCGGTTAGTTAAAACCAGATTCCTTACTCGCATGCGGAACTCGGCCTCGGCTGCAGGTTTTAGCACGTAGTCGTTCACCCCGAGATGAAACAGTTCGATGCGGCGGGCCAGATTATCAAAAGCGGTCAGGGCAAGCACGGGGGTTTCGCCGGGTGGGCCGGGGGTGCGGCGGATAGCGTTGACCAGCCCGATGCCACTCATTGTGCCTTCGAGCACGATGTCGGTAATCACAACATCAAAATGCGCGTCTTTAAATGCGGCAAGCGCATCATGTGCGTCGCTAAATGCACTGACCCGGAGGCCGCAGCTTTGAAGCATGGCGGTATAGACGGCGCGCTGGCTGGCTGAATCTTCAACCAGTAAAACATGTGCATCGATCGGGTTGTGGAGTTGCAGGAGGCGGCGAATGAACATCAACAGTGATTCGAGATCATCGCGGTGAAAAACTTCGGTGATGCCGGCAGCCATGGCTGAGCGGCTCACCTGCTCACCCTCAGTTGAGGTGATCAGGACAAAAGGTGTGGTGTCAGTGAGTGGTTGGGTACGAAATTTCTGACAAAGCTCAACGCCGGTTATGTCGGGCAGTTGATACGCCGAGCAAATCAGCTCGAAGCGTTGTTTTTTGATGGCCTCAAGTGCGGCTGCGGCATTGTCGACTATGACCGGGGTGAGGTCGCTACCGTTGAATAGATTGCTGACAATCTGGTGAAAAATTCGGGATGAATCGACAATCAGAATATGCATGGAGTCAGCAATTAACAGTCGTCTTAGGTGATCAGATTGTGGCAGCCTCGCGGCAATTTAAACAGCATTTTTCAGCAGATATAGAAAAAAATAGTGTGCGCCGATATTAAACTCAGGCGATTGCGCATGATGCGGTGGATAGAAGCTATGCGCTAATGATACGCTCAGGCTTTGGTTTATGATTATTCGCTACTGGCATCCTCGGCGCGAAAAACACACAGGGCTTTACAGACTTATTTCATGATGGCAAAAATCAAAGCAGGGCTGGTTTCGTTGCGCGACCTGTTTGCAACGGCATGGTGGATTTTTTTGATTGCAGGCATTGGTTTTGTCATTGCCTATCAGTTTGTCGAACCCGCGCCTCCGAAGCGAATAGTGATTACAACCGGCAGTGATAGCGGGGCGTATTACCTTTACGCTAATCGCTATGCGGCGATTCTGGCTAAAAACGGCATTACCCTGGAGGTTAAGACTTCAGCCGGGTCCTTGCAGAACCTTGAGCGCATGAAAAATGGCGAGGCGGATATCGGTTTTGTTCAGGGGGGTGTGGTCGAGCGCGCAGAAAATGCCGATTCTGATGCCGATTCTGACTTGATGTCATTGGGCAGTGTTTTCTATGA
>CAYRBE010000054.1:0-5222 GCA_964422345.1 uncultured Dechloromonas sp. | reverse complement strand
ATGCCGATTCTGATGCCGATTCTGACTTGATGTCATTGGGCAGTGTTTTCTATGAGCCTGTCTGGGTGTTTTATCGTGACGCGAAGCGGATACATCGTTTGAGTGATCTGCGCGGCAAGCGGGTGGCGATTGGCCAAGAGGGTTCCGGTGTCCGTCAGTTGGCTGAGCAGCTGCTGGCGGCGAACGATATTCCGCGAGGGGATCACCTGGTTTCCTTGTCAGGGCTGAAAGCGGCTGAGGAGCTGCAGCATGGGCGAATTGATGCGGCATTTATCATCGCGGCTGAAAAAGCACCGGTCGTTCAGGTTTTGTTACGTTCGCCGGGTGTCAAAGTGATGAGTTTCTCTCAGGCCGATGCTTATCAGCGGCGTTTTCCATTTCTGACCAAATTGACGATGCCGCAAGGTGTCGCCGACTTGGTGCGTGACTTGCCGCCGGAGGATATTCATCTCCTCGCCCCGACGGCAAATCTGATTGTTCGTAATGACCTGCACCCGGCTTTACAGACGCTGTTGCTGAAGGCAGCGGCTGAAGTGCATGGTCAATCCGGATTTTTCCAGTCAGCTGGAGAATTCCCTGCGTACAAAGATACGATGTTGCCGCTGTCATCCGATGCGGCGCGTTATTACAAGTCCGGACCACCTTTCCTGCAGCGCTATTTGCCCTTCTGGCTGGCGGTGCTGATTGATCGGCTGATCGTCTTGTTGGTCCCCGTTGTCGCCTTGCTGATTCCCTTGCTCAAGATTGCCCCGGCACTCTATACGTGGCGGGTGCGTTCCAAGGTGTTCCGCTGCTACGGTGAGTTGCGTTTTCTTGAAGATGATCTTAAGCATCATTACATCGCGGAACGTCACGCGGAGTACCGTCAGCGCCTTGATGCACTTGATGAAGAAGCGAGTCAGTTGCGCGTTCCACTCGGTTTTACCGACCTTGTTTATACGCTACGCGAGCACGTAAATTTGGTCCGCCATACCTTGGCCAAGCTGGAAGTTAGCGCATGAAAGCATTTTTAGTTGCCAACCCCAAGGGTGGTTCCGGCAAAAGTACGTTGGCGACCAATTTAGCCGGTTATTTTGCCTCGAAGCGCCATGAGGTGATGCTGGGTGATATTGACCGCCAGCAGTCTTCACGCGAATGGCTGGGGATTCGCCCCTTTGAGCTGCCCAGTATTGATACCTGGGATATCGGTCACGACAATATTGCCCGGCCGCCCAAGGGGACGACCCACGTTGTACTCGATACCCCTGCAGGTTTGCGCGGTAAGCTGCTCGATAAGGTGCTCAAACTGTCGACGCGGGTGATTGTGCCTGTTCAGCCATCAATGTTTGATATGGCGGCGACACGAAGTTTTTTGACTGAATTACTCTCGGAAAAGGCGATCCGAAAAGGCCGGGCTGATGTCGCGGTGATCGGCATGCGAGTCGATGCCAGAACGCGTGCTGCGGCTGAGCTGGAGCGCTTCTTTGCGACTTTTGATCTGCCTGTGCTGACTTACCTGCGCGATACCCAGGTTTATGTGCAGGCGGCGGGGGCGGGGATGACTATTTTTGATCTGCCGCCATCACGGGCTGAGCGCGATCTTGAGCAGTGGCGGGCGATTATCGAGTGGGCTGAAGGCGAGTAATCTTGAGTGCTGCGGTGCACAGCCTCAAAAAGGCAAAAACGAAACCTTTAATTTTTCGCTGGCTCGTCAATCCAGAGTTTCCGCCAGCCCGCGTGGCCGAGGCTTTGCAGGGTTTCCATATTGCGCTCAAAGATGGCTTCGGCATCCGGAAATGCTGCTACGGCACGGTCAATGCTCGCTTCCCTGAGTAAATGCAGGGTCGGGTAGGGTGAGCGGTTGGAGAAATTCTCGATATCATCCGGGGCGCTGCCGGAAAACTCATAATTCGGGTGCAGGCTGGCAATCTGGAACACGCCGTCAAAGCCGAGATTGCGAATCAACGCATCAGCTTCGGCGAGAAAAAAGTGAAAATCGAGAAAGTCACTCATCACCTGCGGGTGGATCAGCAGGGTGGTGTCGAGGCTTTGCGGGTCGCTAGCGTTGAGTCGTTGCAATTCGGCTTCCAGCTCGGCGAGTAATTCATCGGCTGTTTGCGCTGCCGTTACGGCATAGCGAATTTGTTTTTTAACATGCACCGATTTTGCAAAAGGGCAGAGGTTGAGGCCGATCACGGCGCGCTCCAGCCAGTTGCGTGTCGTCGCAACGATGTGTTCAGTTTCAGCCGGGTCAGCCAGCGGAGTCAGTACGGCAAAAGTGTGTGGCATACAACTCCGCAGGGGGCGTGGTCAGGCAACCAGAATCAGGTTGTCCCGGTGGATGATTTCGGTTTCATCAATGTAGCCGAGAATGCTTTCAATTTCGGCTGTGGATTTGCGTGCAATCAGACGCGCTTCGCCGCCGCCATAGTTGCACAGACCGCGAGCGATCTCCTTGCCCTCCGGGCTGATGCAGGCAACCGCAGCGCCGCGTTCAAATTCACCTTCGGCAGCAACGACGCCAATCGGCAGCAGGCTTTTGCCAGCTTTCAGGGCATTGACTGCGCCATCGTCGAGCATCAGCCGGCCAGCGAGCAGCAGGTGATCGGCCAGCCATTGCTTGCGCGCAGCAAGTGGCTGAGTTTGCGAAACCAGTAGGGTGCCAACGGGTTCGCCAGCAGCCAGACGAATGATCGGGTCAATCTCGCGGCCACTGGCAATCGCCGTGTGCGCACCGCTGAAAGCAGCCCGCTTGGCGGCGATTACTTTGGTAATCATGCCGCCCTTGCCGATTGAAGTACCGGCCCCGCCCGCCATGCTTTCCAGCGTTTCGTCACCGGCAGTGGCTTCGCTAATCAACGTCGCGCTTGGGTCTTTGCGTGGGTCGGCGGTGAATAGGCCGATCTGGTCGGTCAGGATGATCAGCGCATCGGCTTCAATTAGGTTGGCGACCAGCGCGCCCAATGTATCGTTGTCGCCGAACTTGATCTCGTCAGTGACGACGGTATCGTTTTCGTTGATGATGGGAACCACACCCAAGCCGAGCAGGGTGGTCAGGGTAGAGCGGGCATTCAGATAACGGGTGCGATCGGCCAGATCGTCGTGAGTCAGCAGAATCTGCGCCGTATGCAGGCCATGTTTGGCGAAAGCGCCTTCATAAACCTGCACCAGCCCCATTTGGCCGACAGCCGCCGCAGCTTGTAATTCATGGACCGACTTTGGCCGCTTGCTCCAACCCAGGCGCTGCATACCGCAGGCGATCGCCCCGGATGAAACGAGCACCACTTCCTTGCCTTGCTGACGCAGGACGCTGATCTGACGCGCCCAGTCGTTGATTGCATCAAGGTCGAGGCCGGCGCCGTTATTGGTAACCAGTGCCGAGCCGACCTTGACGACCAGTCGCTTGGCGGAAGCAAGGCGGGTGAGTTTCATTTTTATTCCGAGGCGGGCGTTTCAGCTTGTTCTTCGCCATCCATATCGGCAATGGCCGTGGCTTCACGTGGCGTCATTTGGTCGAGTGCTTCCTGAATGGCATAGATCAGCGGCTTGGTGCCTTCGCCGTTAATTGCCGCAATCGGGAAATACTGGCCATCGTACTTGGTTGCCTTTTTGTACGCCTTGAGGAAATCTTTAACCGCCTTTTCGCGGTCTTCCTCAGGGATTAGGTCGAGTTTGTTCAAGACCAGCCAGCGTGGCTTGTTGGCCAGTTCCGGGTCGTGCTTGACCAGCTCGCCGACAATCGCCTTGGCATCGCGGACCGGATCAGAATCCGGGTCGATAGGCGCAATATCTACGAGGTGAAGCAGGATGCGGGTGCGCTGGAGGTGCTTCAGGAAGCGGATACCCAAGCCAGCGCCGTCGGCTGCACCTTCAATCAGCCCTGGCACGTCGGCCATTACGAAGCTGCGGTTGGTATCCACTCGAACCACGCCGAGGTTGGGGTGCAGAGTGGTGAATGGGTAGTCGGCAACCTTTGGACGGGCCGCAGAAATGGCCCGGATCAATGTGCTCTTGCCCGCATTGGGCAGGCCAAGCAGGCCAACGTCGGCAAGGACGCGCAGTTCAAGGCGCAGTTCCAGTTCCTCACCATGCTCGCCATTGGTTTTTTGGCGTGGCGCACGGTTGACCGAGGATTTGAAGTGCAGGTTGCCAAGCCCGCCTTTGCCGCCTTTGGCGATCAATATCGTTTGCTCATTTTCCGCAAGGTCGGCAATGATTTGTTCGCTACTCTGGTCGTAGATCACCGTGCCGACCGGCATGCGCAGGAAAATATCTTCGCCACCGGCACCGTACTGGTCAGCGCCGCCGCCATTTTCGCCACGTTTGCCGATAAAGCGCCGGGTGTAGCGATAGTCAGCCAAGGTGTTGATGTTGCAGTCGGCAATCACATAGATGCTGCCGCCACGACCACCGTCGCCACCGTTGGGGCCACCCATAGGAATGTATTTTTCGCGGCGGAACGTGGCCGCGCCATTACCACCATCGCCAGCCTTGACGTGTATTTTTGCTTCGTCAATAAATTTCATGTTCCGCCTCTACATCCACCAGAAATACCGTTGCCGGAGAAATCCGGCGACATAAAGTAAAAAGCCCTATCCGGCGGATAGGGCTTTTGCATTCCGCCTTGCCGAATTTATTCGGCAGCCGGAACGATGACCACCGTGCGGCGCTTTTTCTCGCCCTTGATGATGAATTTAACAACGCCATCTTTCAGCGCGAACAGGGTGTGATCCTTGCCGCAGCCGACGTTTTCGCCCGGGTGAAATTCAGTACCACGTTGACGAACGATGATGTTGCCTGCCAGAACGAACTGACCGCCGTAGCGCTTTACGCCAAGGCGTTTCGATTCCGAGTCGCGGCCATTACGTACACTACCGCCAGCTTTCTTGTGTGCCATTTATTAGCTCCTTGACTTAAGCTGCGATCGAATCGATGCGCAGTTCGGTGTAGTTCTGACGATGGCCCTGGTGTTTCTGGTAGTGCTTACGACGGCGCATCTTGAAGATCTTGATCTTGTCATGGCGACCGTGGGAAACCACGGTGCATTTGACGGTGGCGCCAGCAATGAAGGGGGCGCCGATCTGCACTGACTCGCCTTCGCCTAACATGAGGACCTGGTCAAGAGTGACTTCTGCGCCAACGTCTGCCGGTATCTGTTCTACTTTAAGTTTTAGACCGGTGGTAACACGATACTGCTTACCGCCGGTTTTTATGACCGCATACATGGGTTGGACTCCGAAAAT
>CAYRBE010000053.1:0-12379 GCA_964422345.1 uncultured Dechloromonas sp. | reverse complement strand
CCGACCGCTTTTTCTTTCACTGCAGCAATGAAATCTTTAACTACCGGCAGCGCCACATCGGCCTCCAGCAGCGCCATACGGACTTCGCGGAGAGCATCGGCAATATTGGACTCAGTCAGGCGAGCTTCGCCCTTGAGCGTTTTCATCGCCTTGGCTAGGCGATTGGTCAGGTTATCGAGCATGTCAGTTAGGCTTCTAGTAGAATCTATGGATGGTCGACATTGTAATTCAGCTTATGCCTCACATTCTCGCCGCCCTGTTATATGGTGCGCTCGGCTTCCATTTCTGGAACACCCGCTGGCGCGAAAGCGAAAACCAGTGCTTGGCTTGCCCAATGAAGGGCTGGGAACGCGCAAGCATTGCTACCGCCCTGATTATTCACGCCTACGGACTTTATAGCGCCTTGTTTTCAGATGCCGGCATGCGCTTCTCGTTCAGCTTTGCGCTATCACTCATGATGTGGCTGGCTGTACTAATTTACTGGATGGAAAGTTTCATGGCTCGCATGGAAGGTATGCAGCCGATGGTTTTACCACTCGCCGCCGCCTGCGCCCTGCTCCCTATCGTATTTCCGCAAGTACACCTGATCGCCCACGCCCAAGCCACTGGCTTCAAACTGCACTTCCTTACCGCCATGCTGGCTTACAGCCTGCTAACTCTGTCGGCTTTGCACGCGATATTTATGGGCTTCACAGAAAACGCCCTGCACAAGCGCTTGTTAAAACATAGTTTAAACAGCCTGCCAGCGCTGATGGTGATGGAGTCATTGCTTTTCCGCATGCTGATGGCCGGTTTTGCTCTCCTCACGCTCACCGTGGGCAGCGGCGTATTTTTCTCTGAAATTTTGTTTGGCAAACCGATGGTTATCGATCATAAAACCCTGTTTGCCTTCGCCTCATGGGGTATTTTTGCCACCCTGCTGATCGGCCGCCATGCTTGGGGCTGGCGAGGCAAGCGCGCCCTTCGTTGGACTCTGGCTGGCTTTTCACTACTTATTCTGGCCTACGTTGGCAGCCGTTTTGTCGGTGAAGTTGTACTTGGGCGGATGTAAACGCAGTGGATGACATTCCCATATCAGCCCAGCTGATAGCACTCGCCGTTCTGCTCGCCATTTCTGCCTTTTTCTCGCTCAGCGAAACCACCATGATGGCGGCGAATCGCTTCCGCCTGCGCCATCTCGCCCAATCCGGCCACCGGGGCGCCCAAAAAGCGCTAGACCTGCTCCACACCACCGACAAGATGCTTGGGGTCATTTTACTGGGCAACAATCTGATCAACTCGGCCGCCGCCACACTGGTTGGCGTCATTGCCATCGAACTTTTTGGCGAAGAGCGCTGGGCCCTCGGGGCCAGCACGCTACTGGTCACTTTCGCCATTCTTGTCTTCTCGGAAATCACCCCAAAAATCATTGGTGCGACACACGCTGACCGGATTGTCCTTTTTCTCGGCTACATCCTTGCCCCCTTATTGAAGCTTTTTTACCCCGCCGTCTGGTTCATCAACCTGTTTGCCAGCGGCCTGTTGCGGCTGCTACGCCTGAACCCAAAGCCGGGCCAACAAGCTACCCAAATGTCACCGGAAGAACTGCGCAGCATCGTTCTTGAGTCATCCAACCTGATGCCCAAGAAGCACCACGCCATCCTTTCCAGCCTGTTTGACCTGAACAACATCACAGTTGAAGACGTGATGACGCCGCGCTGCAACATCGAAATTCTTGACCTTGATCAGCCTTGGGACGAAGTGCTCGCTCAACTGGCCACCAGCCACCACAGCCGCCTGCCAATTTGCCGCGAATCGCTCGACCAACTGGTTGGTGTGCTACCAGTTCGCCGCCTGCTTGCCGGCATCGGTGATCCGGACTTCGATAAAGACGCCCTACTCTCCCAAATTCAAGCGCCCTACTACATACCAGCGGGTACTGCGGTGTTTTCGCAGCTGGCTTTTTTTCAAGAGAACCGCCAACGGATCGGCTTTATTGTTGATGAATACGGTGAAATTCTCGGCCTTCTGACCCTTGAAGACATTATTGAAGAATTCGTCGGCGACTTCACGACCTCGCTTCCCGGCTTGGGCAACACGCTCAAGTGGTCGAGTGATGGTGATGTCATGGTTGAAGGCTCGCGCCAACTCAGGGATATCAACCGCATGCTCGGACTCGACTTCCCGCTGGATGGGCCAAAAACCCTCAACGGCCTGATCCTTGAGTACCTGCAGGACATCCCGGAAACAGGCGTTAGCATCAAACTGAATGGTGTGCCGATCGAAATTCTGCAAACCCGCGACCGCAGCATCACCAACACGCGCATTTATCAGCCTCTTAAAAGCGTTCAAGGCGGCTGAAATAATTAGTATATTGACATACATCAATACGACTGCCACACTGGGCTAAGCATTCGCCATGAGCCAAATGCAGACTCCATGACCCAAGATTCATTCCTGACCAGATTACGTAACGCCGGCGTCAATACAGACGACAGCGCAGAGACACGCCTGCAAAAATCGTTACTTTTTTTAGCAACAGGATTGGTTTGCCTAGGTTCCATGCTATGGCTATTCATCTACGGTCAAATGGGTCCGCAATTCTCAGCGACAGCCCCCTTTATTTATCAAATATTACTGGTCGGCAACCTGCTCTACTTTATTAGATCCGGCAATTTCGACTTATTTCGTCATATCCAGCTTGGTCTTTTCCTGTTCGCGCCATTTGCCGTTCAATGGAGCATGGGGAATTTCATTTCGGCCAGCGGCAGCAGCCTATGGGGACTGCTCGCCCCCGTAGGCGCACTATTGGTCTTTGGAATCAGGGAGTCGACGGCTTGGTTTATTGCCTATATTTTTCTGACAGCGCTTTCAGGATTTTTTGATTACGCACTGGCTGACAGCATCCCCACTTCAACCATACCGATCCGCACCAGCGTTTTCTTTTTCGCCCTTAATTTTGCTGCCATCTCCAGCATCGTTTTCCTGCTCTTACGTTATTCCGTACAAGAAAAAGCAAAAACACAGGCCGAACTCGAATCTACCTTTCAATTACTTCAGGAAGAACAAGATCGCTCCGAGCGACTATTGCTGAATATTCTGCCCGGCTCTATCGCCGAACGGCTGAAGCACGACAAACACACCATTGCAGATGGTTTTGCCGACGTTACAGTCATGTTTGTGGATATCGTCAATTTCACTAAAGTGGCTGAAGGCCTGACACCACAGCAGGTTTTTGCCATGCTCAACCGAATTTTTTCGTCATTTGACGAACTGGCCGAGCAATATGGCGTTGAAAAAATTAAAACTATCGGCGATGCCTATATGGTTGCTGGCGGCCTAAATAATGAGACCGGCAATTACTCACAGTCAATCGCTGAACTAGCAATAGCCATGCGCGACCTCCTAAGCCGTGACTTTGCCGTCAATAATATGCACCTTGAAGTTCGCATCGGAATCGGCACCGGCCCAATTGTCGCCGGCGTGCTCGGCAAGAAAAAATTCATCTACGACCTCTGGGGCGACACGGTCAATCTCGCCAGCCGGATTACCAGTGAAGGCGTTCCCGGGATGATTCAGGTCGACGAAGCAACCCACCGCCGGCTCACCGAGCACTTCAGTTTCCATGAGCCTCAAACGATTTACCTCAAAGGCAAAGGGAATACCACGGTCTATCGACTAATCGGCCCCCGTCATGACGTAAGCGCACTAAATACAATTAGTCGGGACGAATTGACAATTTAAAAGTCACTTGGCCAGAGGTATTCTCTGCAAGAAGCAGTTGGTATCCGGCTGCTTTAGCCTGTTGAGCGGCGTGAAAGAGACCAATACCCAAGCCATCCTCTGAACTCACCGGCTCGAAGAAAATCCGCCTCGCCAAAGCATCTACCAGCGCCGCGCCATCATCGCGAACCTCAAGCCCGGCTTGACTGAAATTAACTGAAATTACCACCCCTGCGTGACGCTGGCGTTTAGCCAAAGCATTTTGCAGCAGATTCTCCGCCACGCTATCGAACAAAGCCCCCGGCACAACGTCTAAACCATCACCGCTGCCATTCCAAACAATCGCAGCATGCGCATAACGCTCCTGCAATTTTGACCACCAAAGCCCAGCATCAACAAGTTGCAAATCTGCAGACATGCTCGGCGTTTGCAACTTATCCAGCGTCACACGCAGACGCTCAGTCACCTGCGGTAGCTGGCGACCCAACAAAGCAGACAACTGAGCAGGATCACCACCCGGCTGCGACGCTACGTAACAAAGACTCTGCATCGTTTGCAGAATATTTTTAACGTCATGGGTCACCCGCGCTCCGGTCTCATAAACCGCCTGCAAATACCCCATACGCTGGAGTTCATGCGTCTGGCGTTTGACCAGATAAAACTCTGCAGCCAAACGCAACAACCATTCGACGTGCCAGCGCATCGCAGTCGATGGTTGATAGCGAAAATACACGGACAGCGCTACCCCGTCATTTTCATAATCCTGACGATAAACCGTTTGCTCACCCAGCGCGCCTTGAGCCTCATTCACCCGCCACGACGTGCCAAGCACCCAAGACACATTCTGCAGGTGCGTCATCGCCGCCTCAATAAAACGACCCGGCTCTAACTCTCGCTCACTCTCATCAGCCAAATGGACCAACCATTGATCAAGCGGCATCCCCACCGATAAAACATAGCGCGAAAAAACCGAGCCAATACCGGAGAATCCGGCCCGTGGATTCCAGGCCCAAGCGACCAGTAACAAAGCGCTTGCTACGGTGAACGAGGTTTTAAACAAAGATTCCACATAGCTGACCTGCCCGACCAGCATGAAAGCCAAAGTACCCAGCACAAAAACAGCGAGCACGAGGAAAACCAGCATACCGTAAAAAAGATCGTACGAATCCCCCGCACGACGCTGCGGCGGGCGGGCCGGGAAAAACACCAGAAACGGCAGGATCAGGGGCATAAATTTGCCCAAAACATCGCGAGGTAAAGGATCGAGTGATACGGCTGATGAAATTTCCGGCACCACCCCCAACACCACCACACCAATCAGATAGCCAAAGGCTAAAAGATACCCCGCCCGCTCGGCGCGCAACTCGGTCCACAACACACGACCACCAATCGCAGCAGCCAAAGCACCACACCACATCAATAGCAGCCACGGCCCTAAAAACCACGTCGAACCCAATACGACAAAAACCAAGCCCACAACCTGAGCCAGTGTCACCCGCCGCTCCCCTGCCACAAATGGCTGCCAGATCAGGAACAAGCCGAGCGCCGCCACCCAGAGCAAACGAACCGCTGGAATTTTCCAGCCGCCAAAGGCCAACACATGCAGCATGAGCAAATGCCCAGCCAGCAGTAAATGCGGCCGATTAAGCAAACCAACAAGCGAAGAAGTGTTCATTTTCAAAACAAACCGTTCATTTTTCGACACACCAACCAAAAAAACTGCGAAATTTCACCTAAAACCTGCCTTTTTTGACAGGCATGCTCCTTGCTGAACTCACAGCATAAACACTCAAACGGAGCATGCCATGAAAAGCAAACAAACGGGCTTCACCCTCGTCGAAATCGCCATCGTACTGGTCATTATTGGCCTGCTACTGGGTGGGGTTTTGAAGGGTCAGGAGCTGATTAATAGTGCAAAAGTTAAAAATTTTGCAACCGACTTCCGAAACATTCCGCTGTTCATCTATGGCTATCAAGACAAATTCAAAGCGCTTCCAGGCGACGATGCTGCTGTTGTAGCCCACATCACAACCGGGACGCTTGCTACAACCCCAACTGGAGTTCAAGGCAATGGAGTCATAAACGGCGCATGGAATACAACCACCCAAACCGACGAAAGCTACCTCTTTTGGCAGCATGTCCGTATTGCCGGACTGGCCGCCGGACCAACGGTTACTACGGCGGCTGACTACATACCTAGAAACGCCGAAGGCAACATCATTGGAATAACCAGCGGCACATTAACTCCAATCACAGGATTGCGCGGGACCTATATCGTCTGTTCGCAAGGGATACTGGGTAAATTCGCCAAACAGCTTGACATCACCATGGATGATGGCAACACAGCAACCGGTTCGGTTCAAGTAATGGCCAACCAAGCTGCCAATCAGACCACAGCTGTAGCTGCTGTTCCGACAACAGGAACTGGCGGAATAGATGACGCGACATCCTACACTGTATGTATGGGCATGTAAGGCGGTCCTCAAAAATGCTTTTCAAGCCCGCCTCAGCGGGCTTTTTCATTTCTGCAACAGCCTTTGCTCAGCCGCAGTCACTGCCTCCGGGTCGCCCAGCACGACCACCACGTCACCAATTTCCAGCCGGGTTTCCGGGGCAGGTTCTACGGCACGAATGCCGCGCCGGCGGATGGCGCTGACTTCACATTTCAATTCACCCAAATCAAGCTCTGCCAGGGTCAGTCCGATTGCTGCTGCACCGGGGGTCAGCCAGACTGAGTGCAGACGGGGCTGGTGATCTTCGTCTTCATCACGGTCTGAAACCCCGCGATAAAAACCACGGAGAAAACGGTAACGCTCTGAACGAATTTGCCGGATGCGCTTCAATACACGATTGATCGGCACGCCAACCAGTACCAGCGCATGCGAGGCGAGCATCAGGCTGGCCTCAAGGTTTTCCGGCACAACTTCGGCGGCACCCGCCTTGACCAGACGCGCCATATCGCGCTCATCACTCGTCCGAACGAGCACCGGAATCTCCGGACGTAAGGCCTGCACATGGTGCAAGACTTTTTCTGCCAACGGCGTATCGCTCATAGTAACGATCACCACGCTGGCGCGCATCAACCCGGCAGCAATCAGGGCATCTTTGCGCCCGGCGTCGCCGAATACGACATTCTCCCCCCCTGCTGCGGCCTCACGAATTCGATCAGGATCAAGATCCAGAGCAATGTAATGAATCCCCTCTTGCCCGAGAAAACGCGCAAGGTACTGCCCGTTGCGGCCGAAACCACAAAGAATGGCGTGCTTCTCAGTACCCATCGACTGCACCGCAATCTGCGTCAGATGCATTGAGCGCATCAACCATTCGCTGGCGACGAAGCGCATCACCAGTTTCTCGCTGTATTGGACGATAAAGGGGGCGACCAGCATAGACAGCACCAATGCCGTCAGTACCACTTGTTCAATCGCTTTCGGCATGTGGGCAATTTCACCCAGCAACACAAAACCAAATTCACCACCAGCACAAAGCCACAGCGCTGATCGAATCGCATTACCCGGCGTCGAACCAAGTCGCCACGAGAGCAAGCCAACAATACTGCCCTTGACGATGAGCAATGCCGACAAGAGCAGCAATACCTGCCACCACAGCCCAACCAGTAATTGCATATCAAGCTTGACGCCGATGGTGACAAAGAACAGCCCCATCAAGACATCACGAAATGGTTTGATGTCCTCTTCAACTTGCAGGCGGTATTCGGTCTCTGAGATCAGCATGCCCGCCACAAAGGCCCCAAGCGCCAGCGAGAGCCCGGCCATTTCGGTAATCGTCGCCAGACTGAGCGTAATCAGCAGCACGTTCAGAATGAACACTTCGGATGATTTGGCACGCGCCACAATGTGAAACCAACTGCGCATCAACTTTTGCCCGAAGACCAGAATCAGGGCCAGAACAACAACCGCCTTGAGAAAAGCGATAGCCAGCAGCATGGCAAGTTTTTCAGGTGGCTGGGTCAGCGAGGGAATAATCACCAGCAAAGGAACAACCGCCAGATCCTGAAAGAGCAACACCCCCATGACTTCACGGCCATGCGCTGAATCAAGCTGCATCCGCTCGGCGAGCAGTTTGGTCAGTACCGCAGTCGAAGACATGGCGAGCACACCGCCCAGCGCAATCCCCAATTGCCAGCCAATACCAAACAACATGACCAGCACGGCAATGAAAACCAGCGTTATCAAGACCTGCAACAAGCCCAAGCCAAATACGATGCGCTTCATCGAATGCAATTTGGGTAGCGAAAATTCCAGGCCGATGGAGAACATCAGAAAAACAACACCGAACTCAGCCAAATATTCAAAGCGATGAACATCGTCCATCAGATTCAGCGCATGCGGGCCAATCAGGCTACCAACCAGCAAATAGCCCAGCACCGGCGGCAAATTAAGGCGTCGGAAGACGACCACGGCGAGGACCGAGGCACCAAGCAACAAGAGGACGAGAGAGAGAGCGCTCAAGAGGGTTTTCGCGATTCAGGTATACTCCAGCCATCATAACCGTAGCCAGCCCATGAACCCAAGCTCAAATGCCCATCGTTTTTCACCGGAACGCGCTCTGGCACTCGGTCGTCAGACGCTGAGTATCGAAGCTGCTGCGGTGGACGCCCTAAAAAGCCGAATAAACGAAGACTTTGCCCGCGCCGTTGAATTGATTTTGAACAGCACCGGCCGCCTGATTGTCAGCGGCATGGGCAAATCCGGCCACATTGCCCGCAAGATTGCGGCGACGATGGCCAGCACCGGCACCCCGGCTTACTTTGTACATCCCGCCGAGGCCAGCCATGGCGACCTCGGCATGATTACCCGTGACGATGTGCTGCTCGCCCTCTCCAACTCCGGCGAATCCGAAGAGTTACTGCGCATCATTCCTTTGGTCAAACGTTCTGGCGCCCGACTAATTTCAATGACCGGCGTTCCCGGTTCGTCACTAGCCCGTGAGGCTGACGTACATCTTGATGCTGGTGTTGAACAAGAAGCCTGCCCGCACAATCTAGCCCCCACCGCCAGCACCACTGCGGCTTTGGCGCTGGGTGATGCCTTGGCCGTTGCGCTGCTTGATGCCCGCGGTTTCGGGCCGGATGATTTTGCCCGCTCTCATCCCGGCGGTTCGCTGGGTCGCCGATTATTAACTCATGTCAGCGATGTAATGCGCCCGGCTGACAAGGTCCCTACCGTCAGCCCGGAGACCGGCATTACCGATGCTATTGTTGCCATGTCGCGTGGCGGCCTGGGCTTGGTTGCCATCGTCAATACGCAAAACCGGATTGCCGGCATCTTTACCGATGGCGATTTGCGCCGCGCCTTTGAAAAACGCTTGGACTTGCAGAACGGAGAAATCGCATCCGTGATGCACCCTGCCCCGCACACCATTCAACCCAACCGTCTTGCAGTAGAAGCCGTAGAGATGATGGAACGGCTTCGCATCAACGGTTTGCTCGTTGCTGATGCAGAAGGCCAACTGGTTGGCGCCCTCAATATGCATGATCTTTTTACTGCCAAGGTAATTTAATGAATACCAACAACCGCGCCGCAAAAATCAAACTCGTCGCCTTTGATATTGATGGCGTGATGACGGATGGCGGCCTGCATTACACCGATGATGGCGGCGAACTCAAAACCTTCAATGTGCAGGATGGACTGGGTTTGAAGTGGATGCAACGCGCCGGTTTTGAGTTGGCTATCGTCACCGGGCGCACCTCCGGTGTTGTGGCGGCCCGCGCTGCGGACCTCGGCATTGAGCACGTTTATCAAGGCGTCGCCAACAAACGTACCGCCGTCGGTGAATTACTGGAAAAACTCAATCTTCAATGGGAAGAATGCGCCTTCATGGGGGATGACCTGATTGATCTGCCGGTCATGAGCATTTGCGGCTTGGCTATTGCGCCAGCCAACGCTCGCCCCATCGTCAAGGAATACGCCCACACCGTAACCTATGCCAGCGGTGGCCACGGCGCAGTACGCGAAGCCATCGAACTGATACTCGCGGCACAAGGCAAGCTTGAAGCGGCCTACGCCCCCTACCTCGATCCAAAATGAAAAACGGGTCCGGCCAAGTCTTCATTATTGGATTGCTTGCTTTTCTGGCAGGCCTGACCTTTTGGCTCGACCAGAGTCAGACGGCTAGCGAGATCAGGGCCGACAGCAAACTGCGTCACGACCCGGATGCGATAGCGAAGAATTTTGTCATGCGGCGTTTTGACGAAACCGGGGTCGTTAAATACCGCCTGAGCGCGCCTCACATGGTGCATTACCCGGACGATGACAGCTCAGTACTAAAAAACCCGACCCTGATCACCTACCGCCCCGAAGCGCCACCGGTCACCATCATTGCCCAAAACGCCATTTCGACATCCAAGGGAAGCACAGTTTTCATGTGGGAAGATGTCAGCATCACCCGTGCCGCGACGGCTGAACGTCAGGAAATGGTTGCTCGTATGCCCGACCTGACAGCGCAGCCTGATGCCGGATTTGCCTTTACCGACAGCCCTGTTGAAGTCACTCAAGGACAATCCTGGGTCAAAGCCATCGGCGCCTTCCTCGACAACAATACCTCGATACTCACTCTGCAATCACAGGTCACTGGCCTGTACATTCGCCCCAGGCCCACGCCATGATTATTCGCCTTACATCTCTCGCTCTCTGCCTTCTTCTGACCCAGCCCGCGCTGGCTGAACGCGCCGACCGCGACAAACCCATGCAACTCGAAGCCAATCGAGTCACCATTGATGATGCCAAGAAGATACAAATTCTTGAAGGTGATGTGCTGATCACCAAAGGTACGATGGTCTTGAAGTCCGACCGCGTGGTGATCACCGAAGACCAGTACGGCTTCCAGAAAGGCATCGCCTTTGGCGGCAAGGATGGTCTGGCCCGCATCCGCCAAAAACGAGAAGGCAAGGATGAGTACATTGATGGCGAAGCTGAACGCATCGAATACGACACCAATACCGAAATTGCTGAACTGTTTCACCGGGCATGGGTACAAAGCGGCGAAGACCAGGTGCGCGGCGATTACATCTGGTACGACGCAGTCAGCGAAAAGTATCTGGTGACAGCCGGAGAGACGCGTGACCCCAAAGGACCGCCACCGCGTGTTCGTGCTGTTTTGCAGCCGAAAAATAAAACACCGGCCCCGGAACGCCCTGCCACACGCGGCCAGTCACTTGAGCTAAAAGGCGCATCAGGCATCGCGCCACAGCTCGAAAGACCTTAATTTACTCACCGGCAGCACGCACTACACGAGCGCAAAGCCCAGGGCCACACAGGGCAACAAGCGCTTGTTTTTAAACGAACAAAATAAATTTGTGCGGCGCACAAAAAATTACTTGACATCGCGTTTCTCCTATCTATAATTGAGCCATTGGTGCAGCGCAACATTGGCTTAAGAAGTCGCTGCTACAGCTCAAACTGATTTGCACAACTTTTTACTTAGGAGATTCACATGTTCAAGACCCCCGAGCAATTCGCATCCGCTAACAAAGCAACTGTTGATTCCCTGCTGTCACTGGCAAACACCGCCCTGGCTTCTGCCGAGCGTATCGCTGCCCTGAACCTGAACACCGCCCGTTCAGTGTTGGAAGACTCTGTTTCCAATGCAAAAGCGATTATGGCCGCCAAAGACCCACAAGAAGCTCTGGCTATTCAGGCTTCCCTGACCCAGCCAAACGTTGAAAAAGCTGCTGCTTACGCTCGTAGCGCTTACGAAATCTCTGCTCAGACCAAAGAAGAGCTGTCGAAAATGGTTGAAGCCCAGTTTGGTGACTTCCAGAAGACCGTTGCTGACCTGCTCGACAAAGCCGCCAAGTCTGCACCTGCTGGTTCTGACGTGGCTGTTGCTGCTGTCAAGAGTGCTGTTGCTGCTGCCAGCTCTGCTTTCGAAAACATGAACAAAGCTGCCAAGCAAGTTGCTGAAATGACCGAAGCTAATGTTGCTGCTGCTACCAACGCAACCGTCAAGGCTGCCGGCGCTGCTTCCAAGAAGAAGTAATTCGCTTTAAAAGCCCTCGCCTCACAGCGAGGGCTTGTTTCATCTTGACTACACTATCCAGACCGGAGACCAAAAATGAATAATCTGAACATCGAGCAACTGACTGCTGCACAAAAAGCCAACGCTGAAGTAATGACCACGCTGCTGACCTCCGCTCTGAATGGCGTTGAGCGCATGACCGCACTGAACATGGCTGCTTCCCGCGAATTCTTCAACGCTTCTGTTGCTAACACCCAGCAACTGATGGGCGCTAAAGATGCCAAGGATCTGGCCAAGCTGAACACCGAACTGGCTAAGCCTTCAGTTGAAAAGCTGACTGAATACTCACGCAACATGTACGAACTGGTTGCCAGCATGCAGAAAGAAATCACTGCTGTTCTTGAAGCTCAGTACAGCGGCTTCTCGAAAAACGCTACTGCTGCAGTCGAAAAAGCCACTGCCAGCGCACCGGTCGGTGGTGATGTTTTCGCCGCTACCATGAAGTCCATGCTGGGCGCTTCCACCAAGGCTTTCGACAGCATGACCTCAATGGCCAAGCAACTGTCTGACATCGCTGAAAGCAACATCCAAACCGCCGCCAAGACCACTGGCAAGGCTGTTAGCGCAACTGCCGCTGCTGCCAAGAAATCTGCTGCCAAGTAATTTGGCGCTGTTGCAGAGAGCTTCTTAAGGAAGC
>CAYRBE010000052.1:0-12445 GCA_964422345.1 uncultured Dechloromonas sp. | reverse complement strand
GAGACCGCCGGCGCAACGGCCGAAACGGCTGGCACAGCAGCAAAAGCCGCGCCTCCAGCAGCACGCATGTGGTCAATAATCTGACCCAGCGTACGCAAGGTCGCGAGTTCGGTCGGTTTTACTTCCGGCAAGTTTGGTGCGCGTTCGCGCATCGCTGAGAGAATTTCAACGCGCTTGATGCTGTCGATACCTAGATCAGCCTCCAGCTCCATTTCGACACCCAGCATTTCCTGCGGATAACCTGTTTTCTCGGCAACGATGTTCATCATCAATGCCTCAAGGTCCAATACTGGGGCTGTCGCCACGGCAGGCGCCGCAACCTGAACCACAGCAGGCACGGGTGAAGCGACCGGCTGAGGTGCAGCAGCAACTGGCGCCACCGCTACTGTTGGTGCGGGTGCGGGTGCGGGTGCGGGTGCGGGTGCGGGTGCGGGTGCGGGTGCGGGTGCTGCAATATGCTGAATAGGCGGAGAAACTAATTGTGTAGGCACTACGCTTGACTGTAACGGCGCGGCACCGCCCAACATGGCGCCCAGCCCAGCAAAAGATGACTCAGAGGCTTTAAGGAAAGCCATGTGGCTGTCCGCCATTGAGCGCTGATAGGCGGCGTGTGCTTCAGCTGTCTGCCGTTGCGTTTCCTGGAAGGCATGCACCCAAGCAAGATTAGCTTCCGGCGCAACGTTGTTGGCGAATACCGTTTGAGTCGCCGTTGGCAAAGCAACGGGAGCTACCGGTGCAGCCACAGTCTCGCGAATGATAATCGGCGGCGGAGCCACTGGCAGCGCACGCGGCGGATTGGGCGGAGGCAGATCTTTGCTGCCACCGGGCGGCGGGTAAGGGCGGCCGGAGTTGGCGCCAAGAATTGGCATAGTCATCGCCGGTTTCTTTACTGGCTTGTCGGAAAGTGGAGCGAACTGCGCCCAAAGCGGGGCAAAATCCATCTCCACTCCAGCCAGCGCGAGGCGACCCAACCCCTCCTGCAAAGTACTAACGCCATGCTTACCCTTGCGATCCAAACTAATCGCACGATGCGGACGATCACCCAAAATGCGCCCGACCAATTCAGTCAGCACGCTACCGGCACCGACTTCGACAAAGGTGCGCACACCACGAGCGTACATTGCCTCAATTTGTTCGACAAAACGCACAGCCAATGCCAACTGACCGGCGAGTTGCTCTCGAATCGCAGCCGGCTTCTTGGTGTAGGTCGCTGCGGTAGCATTGCTATATACGTCGAACTGCGGCGCGCTAATTTTCACATCCTGCAAAAACTCACCAAATGGCAAGCTTGAACCTGCGACCAAGGGACTATGGAAAGCGGTTGCCACTGGCAAGCGCTTGGCTGTCATGCCCTTAGCTGAGAGCGCCGCTTCAACTTTCGTAATTTCCTCAACCGAACCGGAAAGCACAACTTGAGTTGGCGAGTTGTGATTAGCCACCACCACATTGGCACCACTCTCGGCAACTGCTGCCCGCACCTCTTCAATTGTTTTTGCAACGGCGGTCATCGCACCAGGAACTGCTGATGCATCACGCATCAACTCACCGCGACGACGCGCAACTTTAACCAGACTTGGCGCATCGAGCACACCCGCCTCATGCAACGCGGAAACCTCACCAAAGCTATGCCCTGCCACGCAAGCCGGACGCACGCCAATCGTGTGCAATATATTTGCCAGCGACTGACTGTGCACTCCAAGTGCAGGCTGCGCCCATTCAGTTGCCGTCAGTTTTTTCTGCTGCGCATCACGGTCAGCATCGGTAAATACCGGTTTCGGGAAAACAATGTTATGCAAACACTCACCGTCAAACGACAAGTTAGCTGCATCATCCCAGGCCTGACGCGCCGCATCAAAAGCCATCGCCACTTCGGCACCCATGCCGACATACTGACTACCCTGTCCGGGAAAGAGAAACGCCAGCTCACCGAGATCCGCCGCACCGCTTGCGTAGTGCACGCCAGTCGGGGTGGCATAAGCCACATTGGGTGCTTTTTCGATAGTCACTGCCGCTTGATTGAGCTTCTCACCCAATTCATTGGCGTTTGTAGCAATAACCGCCAAACGTACGGCAGCTTTTGATGAAAATGTGAGCTGTGCCTCACGAGCCACATAACAAAGCTCTTTTTTATCTGCCGCCAGAGCACGACACTTGGCTATGAGTTCTGCCGGCGTCGCTGCGCTAAGCAGCACCAACTCGGTAGGAACGGTACGCAGACGCCAGGCAAACTTGCCGGTATCAACCGAAGGGACATACTCCTCAAGGGCAACGTGGAAATTACTCCCGCCAAAACCAAAACTTGATACTGATGCACGACGTGGATGCGCGCCATTGCGAATCCAGGGGCGGCGCTGGGTGTTCAAATAAAATGGACTATGCTCGATATCCAGTTTTGGATTCGGGCGCTCAACCTTAATGGTTGGCGGCAAAACCTTGTGATGCAGCGCCATCACTGCCTTGAATAGACCGGCCGCACCCGCAGCTGCTTTGGCATGACCAATCTGCGACTTTACCGTCCCAAGAGCACACCACTGATTATCTTCGCGCGCACCACCAAAAGCGAGCTTAAGGCCAGCAAACTCGGCAGCGTCACCCGCTTTGGTCCCTGTGCCATGAGCCTCCATCAGTTCCACCGTCTCTGGTCCAAAACCAGCCACTTCGTAAGCACGACGCAGCGAACGTGCTTGACCTTCAGGTAGCGGTGCGTAAACGCTGTTCGCGCGACCATCAGAAGCTGAGCCAATGCCACGAATAACAGCATAAACGCGATCACCATCGCGCTCGGCATCATCGAGTCGCTTAAGCGCAAGCATCGCGATACCTTCGCCAAGCAAGGTGCCGTCAGCAGCATCGGAAAATGGCCGGCAATCGCCGGTAGGTGAAAGAGCCGGCGTTTTGCTGAAGCACATGTACATGAAAATGTCGTTCATCGCATCAACACCGCCAGTGATCACGAGATCCGACTGACCCAGCTGTAATTCATTGATGCCCATCGATACCGCAGCCAGCGAACTGGCACACGCCGCATCGGTCACTGCATTGGTGCCACGCAGGTCGAAACGATTGGCAATACGACCTGCAACGACGTTACCGAGCAGTCCGGGAAAAGAGGATTCCTGCCAAGGGGTATAGTTATTGGCAATACGACCACAGATTTCCTGCGCCTCGGACTCAGGAATACCGCTTTCGCGCAAGGCCTTTAACCAAATGGGCTTTTGCAGGCGGCTCACCATATTACCCAGCAGTTCCTGCGCGGAAGTAACACCCAGCAGCACGCTAATGCGCTCTCTATCCATCTTCGAAAACTGGCCTTGTGCAGCATCTTCAAGTACTTTTTGCGCCACAATCAACGCTAGGATTTGCGCCGAGTCAGTTGCTGGCACAATGCTCGGCGGCACGCCAAACTCCAGCGGATCAAAATCCACCGCCGGCATGAAACCACCGCGTTTCGAATACGTCTTATCCATTGCCTTCGGATCAGGGTCGTAATAATCATCAATTAACCAATGCGAAGCAGGAACCTCGGTAATCAAGTCCTTCCCGGCAAGAATGTCGGTCCAGAAGCCGCGGGAGTCGGTCGAGCCAGGAAATAAAGCACTGACACCGACGATGGCGATAGGGATTTGCTGGCGATGTGATTTAGACATAAAAAATGATCTCAATTGCGCGCGTAGCGCTTGGCTGCGAAAAAGGCGTCGGGAAAATAAAAATCAGGAGAGCTGACGTGGCCGGAACTGGAACGATGCTGGCGAAACTGGAATACCAAAACTACGCAACTGGCCAGCCCGCGTGATAACCGCAGCGCCCTCAAGTAGGTTCAAAGCAATTTGCACCACCGAGCGGTTCTTTGGTTCAGCCAAAAAGGAACCGGCAGCCCAGCGATTGAAAGCGCCCATCGCCGGACCTGACCAGATTTGATAGTCAGCGCGCCGCGAAACTTCGCCATCAATCGCCCACTTGCTTGCCTTACCCAAATACCAGCGAAAAACCAACGCCATACGATGCTTGGGGTCAGCCTCGGCGCGAGCAACTTCAGCGGGATCGCGCTTCTGCCAGAAACCTTTGGTTTCAGCCCAGATCTCGTCAAATGTTGCATGCAGCACGTCGCGCTCAAGTCGGGTTTTCAACTCAGCAGGCATTGCCTCAAGCGAAGCATTTGAGTGCCATGCCTCATAAAGTTTTGCGGAGCGCACGCCAAACATTGTGCCGCGCTTGAGCACCTGGACATTGACACCGAGCTCAAACATATCGGCGGCCGGCGCCATGATTACATCAGCAACATCAGCCTCAGCAAGCATTGCCTTGCCAGCGTCCGACAGCCCCGCCTCGACTGCGGCCTGATTTACCGAACCTGTCACCACATAGGCAGCGCCCATTGCAAAAGCTGCGGCGAGCGAACCGGGCGTACCCAGACCACCCGCTGCACCAACGCGTATTGGACGGTCATAAGCATGTTGGACCACCAACTCATCGCGCAAAGCCATAACGGTCGGAAACAGCGCAACCAATAGTTGATTATCGGTGTGCCCCCCGCTATCAGCCTCAACAGTGATGTCTTCAGCGACTGGCACCTTCGCTGCCAGATCAGCCTCAGTTTGGGTCAGCAGATTCTGTGCGACGAGCGCGCTAAGCATATCGGCCGGCGCCGGCGACATGAAGCGAATTGCCACTTCTCGCCGGGAAATCTTGGCGAATATGCGATGCTTGCGCACCACCCGACCACTGGCATCAAGATGCAAACCAGCCGCAGCGCAACGCACGATCGCCGGAGTCAGCCCCATGAATGCCGAGGCAGAAATAATGGGTACATTTTTACGAATCAGGAGATCTGCAACACGATTCTCCAGCGCAGCCTCGTTCGGTGAGTGAATCAAATTGACCCCCCACGGTGCACGGTTCCCTAGGCGAGAAACCAGCTCATTTACCGCCTCTTCAACACGTGGATAGCCGAGACCTCCCGCGCCGAAAAAGCCGACCATACCGGCTTCAGCCATGGCGATGCACATGCGCGTAGTGGTAATGCCATTCGCCATCTCGCCGGCCACGTAGGGAAAACGCACCCCGTGCACCTCACAAAATGAGCGATCACCAAGCCACTCAGGATAAATTGCCGGCAGCGTCGCCAGGAGTGGAAAGTCACCTTGCACAGCCGTTGTCACCACTGCGCCAGTAGCAGCCAAACCGATGCGCGCCCGAACGGGGTCACGAACAACATGCACTGGTTGGCGTATCTGTGCCAATAAATAGCCCAGTTCGGCAGGCTCAAAAACAGGGGGCTGGGAGCCAGGCCGCAAATGACCCACAGGGGTCAGCTCAGTGAGATTCACAATTTACCTAATAAGGAAAAGAAAAATCATGGAAAGTAGCGGCTAACCGCCCCCTGGAAAAATCTTAACAACTCGACCTACCATGGGAACGCATATACTGCCAATGGTAGTCATCGGCCAGTATATCAAATAAAATACAGTCGCCTATACAGTTGCACATTAACTACATTGTTTTTTCTAACTGAACTTTTTCGAGGGAATTAATGAGCAGCATCGACCCTTCTGTTCAGACCAGCCCACAAGGCCGCAAGCCCGTCATTTCGCGCGAAGATATCATCGTCGCTGCACTGAAGTTACTGGGGCCGCACCGCAGCATTTCAACACTCAGCCTGCGTGAAGTCGCGCGCGAAGCTGGCATAGCGCCTAACAGCTTTTACCGCCACTTCAGGGGCATGGACGAACTTGCTGTTGCGCTGATCGACCTGGCCGGGGAGTCATTGCGCCAGATCATTGGCGAAGCACGCCTGCGGGTCAGTTCAAAACAAAGCGTTGTCCAAGGATGCACCGATGCTTTCATGGAAAAAATACGCGCCGATGACCACCTGCTGCACATTTTGCTGCGTGAAGGCACAGTCGGCTCCGACGCCTTTAAACAAGCCGCCGAGAGACAATTAAACTTTTTTGAAGACGAATTGCGGTTAGACCTGATACGACTGGCCAAACGAAAAAAGACCGGGCTCCACGAACCCGGGCTGACCGCCAAGGCGATCACTCGACTGGTTTTTGCCATGGGCACCACGGCGCTAGACCTGCCAAAAGATAAGCAGGCAGAATTAAATGGTCAGATTGTTACTATGGTACGCATGATCATTGCCGGAACACAGGCAATGGCTGTCACAAAGAATTCAGAACCAGACTCAGGACAAGCCACTCGCTGATCGAGCAGCGCTTGTTGCACGCAGAGACTGCTCCAGGGCCAACAAGCCTTGGCTAACGCTCACCAAAGGCTGATACCCCAAATCCCGCTTCGCCGCTGAAATGTCGTACCAGTGTGCAGTAGCGAGCTGTGTCGCGACAAAGCGCGTCATCAGCGGCTCATCCTGTCGGCCCAGTAAGCGCCAGATAACTTCCATGACAAAACCAACAGCATAGGCGGCTTTCGGGGAAATCGACTTTTTACAGGGAGGCATCCCGCCCGCTCTCAATATTCCATTAATCAGATCCCGCTGCGGCATGGGTTCACCCTGAGTAATAAAATAGGCCTTTCCGGCACAGACTGACCCCGGGGCAACTTGATCTAGCGCCAGAAGATGCGCATCGACGGCATTATCAATGTAAATAGAATCAATTTGCTTCAGTCCATGCCCCACCAGTCGCAAGCGCCCCGCCTTTCCACGCGCCAAAACACGAGCGGTCAACTGGGTATCACCTGGCCCCCAAATGAGGTGAGGTCTTAGCGCCACAGTCCCAAGCTCAGGACCATTGGCAGCAAAAACCAAACGTTCAGCCTCCGCCTTGGTTTCGGGATAGGCAATTTCAAAATGTGTCGCCAGAGGCGCGCTTTCGTCGACGCCTTCGATATCACCTCCGGCATGAATAACCGAAGGGGTACTGGTGTACACCAGCCGCCGGATACCATTCACCCGGCAAGCATCAATCACATTTTGTGTGCCCAGCACATTGGCGCGGTAGTAGTCATCACTTGCCCCCCACACGCCCGCCTTTGCTGCGACGTGGATCAGGCCATCACACCCTTTGGCTGCCTCGATAACAGCATCACGATCCGCCAGATCGGCACGCACGACATCTACACCAAGCTCCCGTAATGCAGGAGAGTCTTGCCGCTGCAACGAGCGCACGGCATCGCCCCGCGCAATGAGCCGACGCACCACGGCACCACCGAGGAAACCACTGCCCCCAGTGACCAAAATCAAGAGAGCCTCCCTTGCGCCCACACAGCCAATTTTTCGCGGCCTATCTTGGCGTTATGACGGATATCTACGGGAAAAGCTGGATGAATCAGAAAATGAGAGATATCACGAGTAGGTTCAAATTTTGCGCCCAACAGTTTCATCGATTCAATCAAATCGGATTCAGCCAACCTCAGCCCTGGCAGCACTGCCTGATCGAGTTCAACGCAAAGAACAGGTACACGCAAACCACCAACGATCACACCTACCAGAGCGGTACGAAAGACCCCTACATGGGTATTAAAAATCTCTTCGACGGGTGCCGAAAACAGTGTCCGCTCCGCCAACTCAACGCGATGAGTTTTCCGCCCGCAGAACCACAGGCGCCCCTCAGCATCAAAATAGCCAACATCACCCATGCGATGCACAATCTGACCATCCCGATCAATTTTGGCTAAACGAGTAGCTTCAGGACGACCAAAATAAGCTGTTGTTACCGTCGGACCAAGCACAGTGATTTCACCCACCTCACCCACCGGCAACTCCCGCACCTGTGACCATTTGTTTAGCGCCGCATCGGTTATTTCAATCACCCGCACATCGTTAGGTGCCACCACGCGACCAACACAAACACCCGCCCCGGCATTTGTCAGTTCATGGGTGTTTGAAAGAATTTCCCGACTTCCAATACTGGCAACAGGCAGTGCTTCGGTAGCCCCATAGGGCGTAAAAATCTCTGCTTCAGGCGACAGTACCTGATGCATCCGCTCCAGCGTCGCTGCGGGTACAGGCGCACCGGCAGACAAAACACGCTTCACGCTCGGCCATTGCACGCCATTTTGCACACCGTGGCGAGCAACATTATTCAACAACGCCGGCGAGGCGAAGACATTGGTTACCCCCCAATCCTCGATAGCCGCTCGGATTTTTTCAGGATCAGCCTTGGCCGGGCGGGTAAAGTCCATCTCCGGCAGAACAGTCGTCATGCCCAGAGCGGGATCAAACAGGGCGAACAAGGGAAAAGTCGGCAGGTCGATTTCACCTGGCTGAATCCCATAGGTTTCGCGAATCAAATCCACCTGCGCCATAAAATTGCCATGGCTATAGACCACACCCTTGGCAACACCTGTACTGCCACTAGTAAACAAGATCGCGGCAGTTTCATCGGCACGGGTATCTGCCAAAAAAGAACCGCCCTCTTTGCCCAGTGCAACTACCTGACTCAGCGTCGTACCGCCCCAACACCAGCGCGTCCCCACGGTAACGAGGTGCCGAATGGTGTGACGCCCCCACCCGAGCACAATCCGCGCCGCATGCGCCGCAGGAATGCCGATAAAAGCCTCTGGCGCCACTTCAGCCAAACATGCCTTAAGCTGCTTTACACCAAGTCCGGGGTCGATCATGACCGGCACGATACCCGCCTTGAACAGGGCAAAAGTCAGGGCAAAAAATTCCAGACTGGGCTTGACCATTAAAACAGTCCGCATACCGCGAGACAATCCGTAGGCTTTAAGGCCCCGGGCGATCACGTCGCTTTGCTCATCCAACTGCTGATAGGTTAAACGCGCATATGCCCGGCGACCGTCACTACCAAGCCCACAGGGAGACACCACGGCAAGTGCCTGAGGTTGCAGACGGGCCATTCTTGGCAAGGCTGCCGCAATATTGCAGACGCCGGAATTTTCGGCATCGGTCATGCGTAATACTCAGGCACGAATAAAGTTGGCCACAAAAGGAATGACCTCTTCGGCAGCATCTTCCAGTATGTAGTGGCTGGCATCCTCCCAGACCCGTACCTCAGCCTGTGGGAGATATTTACGCCACTGGCGCAAAAAGGCATCGTCAAATACAAAATCTTTAGCACCCCAAGCGATCAAAGCCGGGGTAGTGCTGAATTGATGCAGATTGGCGGCGACATTCTCAACCAGATCAAATCCGGCATCGTCAGGGCCCAGCGGAATGTCTTGCACAAAACGTAAGGTGGCGATGCGGTTCGCCCAAGAATCATAAGGCGCACGATAAGCCTGTGATATTTCAGGACTCATCTTATTTCGCGTACAGCCTACCTTGGTTGCCCCCCAGGAGAAGGCATTAAACCCACGCACAAGCAATGCGCCAAGGTGCGTTCGAGTCAACTTCAGAAGTCCCGGCAGCGCTTTCTCCTTGGGCAAAGGAAAAGCACCCGTATTCAAAATAACAATGCGGGCAACCTGCTCGGGGTGCCTAACCGCCCAACCAAAGCCAATCATGCCACCCCAATCGTGCACGACCAGCGTCAAAGGTTCGGTTAAATTCAACGAACTGACCAAGGCGTCGAGGTCATCAATGCGCTGCGCCAGCGTGTAAGCGTAAGCCTCATCACCCGGCTTGTCGGACAAACCCATGCCGATATGGTCCGGCACAATGCAGCGGCGACTGCCCGATAAGGCCTGTACCAAATTACGGTAATAGAACGACCAAGAGGGATTGCCATGCACCATGAGGACCGGCGCACCCTCACCTTCATCGAGGTAGTGCATCTGCAGACCTGCACCACGATCAAAAAAATGAGACTTGAACGGATAAAGCGCCTGACTGATTGTTCTCACCAGATAATCTCGGCCATGCTGCAATTCAATCCGGAGCCGATACCCATCAGGGCCACACGACTCCCTTTTTTAAGGCGCCCACTTTCAGCTGCTTTGGAAAGCACAATAGGCACAGAGGCGGGACCGATGTTGCCGAACTCTGGGTAAATAGCCAAAACCTTTTGGGTATCCAAGCCCAAGGCTTTGCAAAGACTTGCCGTGTGGGTGCCGCTGACCTGATGCAACACGTACTCATCAACCTGATCGACACCATCTTTTATCCAGCCAAAATCAGTTTTGGCGTAATCATAGGTCTGCGATGCAAGCTCAATACCCGCTACCAGAAGTGCCTTTGCATCAGTGACCATGTGATCAGGCTGACCCCGACACAGTCCACTATGCTGTGTTGCGGCACGATTGACGACACCCGTAAAGCGATGACCGCCGGATACCAAATCGGTGCGCGCAAGGACCATGGCAACAGAGCCAGAACCCAAGGTCAGAGTCGCAAACTGCTCGGTAAATTCCTGAAGGGTAGTTTCGGGGCGCTGAAGCCGGGCAATAGTTGCCTCCTGCACAAAACGCGCGCTCTCTCCATCAACAACCAGCGCGTAGTCGACCTGCCCACGCTCAATCATATTGCTCACAACCTGCATGCCGCTCAGAAAACCAAGACAGGCATTTCCCAAGTCAAAATTCAGACATTCCGTAGACAAGCCGAGGCGCTGATGCACCAGGCAAGCGGTAGAAGGCTCAATATAGTCACGGCACACCGAGGTGTTAACAATGATGCCAATGCGCGACCGATCAATACCTGAGTCAAGAAGCGCCTTTTCCCCTGCCAGTGCTGCGGCTTCGCTGGGCTGAACACCGTTATCCCAGTAACGTCGGGCTTCTATACCAGACGCGTATTCCAAAACTTCAAGCCCTACTCCCAGCCGCCCAAGGGTCTGAGCAAATTGCTGCGACAACTCGGAAGATGTAACACGGTGAGGCGCATCAATGTGCGCAAGACTTAAAATTGAAACATTTTGGTATTGCATTGGACATCCAAGAAAGCGGAACTTCAATGCCCGCTTCAATCAGGGGCAGCGTTGTAAGGGCAAACATAAGGACAGCTACGCCAACATTTTGGGCAGGAGTATCGCCGACTCGCATCTGAGCAGTCAATCACACCAGCCCACAGGTTGGATACGAAATGAGCCAGGTGAAATCACCTAGCCCATTGAATTTGGTGCGCCCGGAGAGATTCGAACCCCCGACCCCTGCCTTCGGAGGGCAGTACTCTATCCAGCTGAGCTACGGGCGCATAAGACGCGAGATTTTACCTTTTGCGCCCCGCCGAGTCCATGCTAACGATACAAGTTAAGCTGATTAGTCAAAAAAGGTTCGTGCTGCCTCAAAACGCTGGGCGTAATAGCGATCGCTCATCCGGTCAATTCTGACCCGCCCATTGCTTGACGGGGCATGGATAAACCGTGAGTCACCAAGATAAATCCCAACATGAGAAAACGGGCGGTTTAGCGTATTGAAAAACACCAGATCCCCCGGGCGCAGCGAGTTGCGTTCAATCGGGCGACCGTTGCGGGCAATATCGGCGGCACTGCCGATAACCTTCATTCCTGCCGCGCGGTTGTAGATATAGCTCACCATGCCGCTGCAATCGAGTCCCGCCTCAGGGTTTTTCCCACCGAAGCGGTAACCGGTATCGACCAGTCCCAGAGCGTAGATCGCAACTTCATTGCCTCGCTCACTAACGCCGGATTGTTGCGATATAGTGCCAGTTGACGCCACCGGCCGGGTGGACGGGCCGCTGCATGCTGCAAGCAGCAGGGCAGCCAGGACAATCGGCAGGAAGACAGGAGATGGCATCAAGTTAACGCTATTTCTATAGAACACACTATAACTTACAGTTTTTACAGGATTTTTCAAGCTCATGAACCTACAAAATCCGCAATTATTGCAATCAACCAACCTGATTGATGGACTATGGGTCAGCGCTGACAGCGGCGAAACCCTGAGTGTTTTGAACCCGGCAAATGGTCAGTTACTGGCCGAGGTTCCCCGTTGTGGCGCGGCTGAAACCCGCCGGGCGATTGTCGCAGCCGAACGCGCCTGGCCAGCCTGGCGGGCGTTGACGGCAAAACATCGCGGCGCATTGCTTGATGCCTGGTTCAAACTGATTATTGATAACGCCGATGATCTGGCACAACTGGTCACCGCAGAGTGCGGCAAACCCTTGGCCGAGGCCAAAGGTGAAGTGATTTATGGCGCTTCGTTTATCGAGTGGTTTGCCGAGGAGGGCAAGCGGACTTACGGTGAGAGCATCCCCAGCCCGGCGGCGGACAAGCGCTTGCTGGTGATCAAGCAGCCGATTGGCGTGTGCGCCGCGATCACCCCGTGGAATTTCCCGCTGGCGATGATTACCCGCAAGGTCGCCCCGGCACTGGCGGCCGGTTGCCCGGTGGTGGTCAAGCCAGCCGAACAAACCCCGCTGACTGCGCTGGCACTGGCGGCGCTGGCCGAGCAGGCGGGCTTCCCGGCCGGTGTGTTTAATGTGGTGACCGGCAACCCGGTTGAAATCGGCGGTGAGCTGACGGCGAACCCGATTGTCCGTAAATTGTCTTTTACCGGCTCGACCGGCGTCGGGCGTTTGCTGATGGCGCAATGTGCGCCGACGGTGAAAAAAGTGTCGCTGGAA
>CAYRBE010000051.1:0-12475 GCA_964422345.1 uncultured Dechloromonas sp. | reverse complement strand
GGCCAATTTGCATCGTTGATCGAATTGACGTGCTTCAGGAAGGCCACGATGGCATTCAGTTGTTCGTCGGTGAAATTGAATTGCGGCATGCTGCGGCGACCCGGGATGCCATCTTTTGGACGGCTCTGGATGAACGCTTTAACGCCTTCGTCGCCGTAACGAACGACTACGTTGCCCAGTTCTGGTGCAAAGTAAGCGCCCTCACCCATCAGGGTGTGGCAACCGATGCAGTTATTGACTTCCCAGAGTTTCTTGCCCTCTACGATCTGTGGCGTGATGTTATGCCGCATGTCGCGTTTTGGCAGTTGTTCCAGTGTGTCAAATGACAGCGCCAGAAGTAACAGGAAGAAAAAGACAGTCCCCCCGTAGAAAATATTCCGGGCCATTGATTTTGTGAAAGTGCCGCTCATTAGTTCCCCCTTTCGGAAATAGTTTGGCGGGTCGGATGTTATTGGTAGTTAATTTGGATAGCTTTGATCTCCGCTAAAAAACCCTTTTTGGCTTGCTGTTTCTTTGTTTTAGACTTTCCCGATTTGGCGGTTGAGAACGGTATACTCGGCGCATCTTCTACGGGGTAAAGTTTATGGCTGCCGCCACCGAAACCACCAGCATGGCCCTCTTTTGTGACTTCGAGAATGTCGCTTTAGGGGTTCGTGATGCGCAATATGAAAAGTTTGATATTCGTCCTGTGCTTGAGCGTTTGCTCGCTAAGGGCAGCATCGTAGTTAAAAAGGCGTATTGCGACTGGGACCGCTACAAGGCTTTTAAGTCATCGATGCATGAGGCCAATTTTGAGTTGATCGAGATTCCTCATGTGCGCCAGTCAGGTAAGAATTCAGCTGATATTCGTTTGGTTGTTGATGCGCTGGATCTTTGTTATACAAAATCTCATGTTGATACTTTCGTCATTATTAGTGGTGACTCTGATTTTTCGCCGCTGGTTTCAAAGTTGCGTGAAAATGCCAAGCGGGTAATTGGTGTCGGGGTCAAGCAATCTTGTTCCGATTTGCTGATCGCTAATTGCGATGAGTTCATTTATTACGACGATTTGGTCAGAGATCGTGAGGGCGAGCGTGCCAACGCAAGCCGTCGGGAAAATCGTGAGCAGTCGGTGCGCCGGACGCCCGAGGAAGAGAAAGGGCGTCGGGAGAAACTGGAGGCTCGCAAGACCAAGGCGATCGAGATCGCTGCCTCGACTTTTGCTGATATGAGCGCAGATCGTGGAGAAGGCGAGCGAATTTGGGCCTCTGTGTTGAAAGAGGTCATTAAGCGGCGTAATCCCGGATTCAATGAAAGTTATTTCGGTTTTCGCAGCTTCGGGAATTTACTGGAAGAGGCGGCCAACCGTGGCTTACTTGGTTTTGGTCGTGACGAAAAATCGGGTGCTTATGTGACTCGAGCGCTGCCGCGTGTTAACTCATTCGAAGCCGACGTTCCTGTAGCGGTAAACGAGACTGCTACGACCACAGAATCAACGGCTAATGCTACGGTGGACAGCGAAAATCAGGCAAAAACCGAGGTGTCGGCTGAGGTCTTGGCGACCGCCGCGCCTCCTGCCAGGCGACGAGGTGGTCGGCGAGTGCGTAAGGAGACTGAGTTCAAGCTAGGGCAAGTGCTTGTCAGCGAAGCTTTGCCGCAGGCTGTGCTAGCTGAGCAGGTGGTTGAACTTGCTTTGCCGGTCAGTGAGGACGTTGTTAAGGTTCAAGCGCGGCGACGGGGTGGGCGACGGACGCGAAAAGCCGCTGATCTCGAAGTGACAGTCGAAGCGCAACCGGCGCCCGCTGTCGAAGCCGAGCCACCCAAAAAGCGGGTTCAGCGCGCTCGCAAGCCTAAGGTGGCAAGCGAATAGATTAGTTATTGCAGCTTAAATGATCTGCAATAGCTTTGTTCGCAGTGTCTCTGCCTCGCGCCGGCCTTGGCTGGACATGACCATCGAGTGATACCACTCGTCATAAAGCGCCCGTAGCCCGGCATGGCCATTGGCATTTTCAATACGGTCGAGTAGCGAACTGGTGCCGAGTGCGCCGACGAATGTCTTTAATGTATTCAGCATGAAGTTACGGGATTGCTGTAGACGTAACGGGTCGCCGTCGTCTGGTAGCGGGCCAAATGAGGTCACTAGGGTCTGTGGTGTGTTTGCTGCGGCAGCAGGCGTGCCCTTGGCGGCAATATTGGTCAGAAGTTCAATGTAACCTTCTTCTTCGAGCGTCCCTAGCGTGTGTTGCAGATCGTCCGATCTCAACATCTCACGTAGCTCATCGACCGTACGTTTGCCGTCAACGAAAATCAGGAGGCGGCGTACGCGTGGAGATAGGCCGCCGGTCTTGGCAGTCATTTCCGATTGACCTTTTTCGGTCTTGATAAATACAGCACTCATGTTTCTTTGTCTCCGTTATTTTTGAGTATTTTGTGCTGCATTGTACATAAAAAACAAAACCCGCCGAGGGGCGGGTTTTATGGGGCAAAACTAAACTTCAGTTTGCTGGTATTAGGCGGCTGCGGCTTGCACCGGAATTTTGTGACCACGGCGGGTAATGCGATTTTGCGAATCAACATAAATCAAATCAGGCTCGTACTTTGCCAACTCGATTTCGTTATAAACCGCAAAGGTCGCGATGATCAGGATGTCACCCGGTGAGGCGCGGCGAGCTGCCGAGCCATTGACCGAAATAACACCAGAACCACGCTCAGCGCGAATCGCGTAGGTGGTGAAACGTTCGCCGTTGTTTACGTTCCAGATATCGATCTGTTCGTATTCCTTGATGTTGGCTGCTTCGAGCAGATCTTCATCAATGGCGCATGAACCCTCATAGTGCAGGTCAGCATGGGTCGTGCTCACGCGGTGCAATTTGGATTTCAGCATTGTTCTCTGCATGGTTTCACTCATCCAGACAGTTGGGGGAAGCGCATTGTAACGGCAATTTACTGACTGTCAACGCGCATAATTATGAATCATTGGGGTGGATTAAATCTCAATGTTGTCGATCAGTCTTGTATTGCCTAAACGGGTCGCCGCAAGCACCACCAGTGGCGCGTTTGCGCCTGTGGGTACAGCAAGGTCTGACTGTTGTCGCACTGCAACATAATCACTTTTCCAACCTGCTTTTGCGAGGGTGGAAATGGCGGTTTGTTCAAGTTCGTTAAAATTTGTATTGCCGTTAAGGATGGCATCGCGAATTCGATTGAGTTCGCGGTAGAGGCGTGGTGCTTCGACACGTTCGGATTCGGTGAGGTAGCCATTGCGTGAGGAAAGCGCCAGTCCGTCGTCAGCACGAACGGTTTGGCCGCCGATGATTTCAATTGGTAAAGCGAACTGCCGGGTCATGTTGCGGATGACCATGAGTTGCTGGTAATCCTTCATGCCAAAGATGGCCGCTTGGGGCTGGACGCAGTTGAATAACTTGAGAACAACGGTGGCCACACCACGGAAGTGTCCGGGACGGAACTCGCCATCGAGTTGGTGCTGGATGGCAGGTGGCTCGACGACGTATTCCTGTGGTTCAGGGTAAAGGTCGGTTTCAGTCGGGGCAAACAGGACGCTGACGCCGGCGGCGCTGAGCTTCTCGCAATCAGCCTGAAAGGTTCGCGGGTATTTGTCGAAGTCTTCGTTCGGGCCAAATTGCAGGCGGTTGACGAAAATGCTCGAAACTACGGTATCTCCGTGGTTTTTTGCCTGTTCCATCAGGCTGATATGGCCGGCGTGGAGGTTGCCCATGGTCGGGACAAAAACGACGCGTCCTTTTCCTTTGAGCGCCGAGCGCAGATCGGCGATGCTGGCATGAATTTCCATGAGATTACCCTGCGTAGGTGTGTTCTGGCCCTGGGTAGCTGCCATCCTTGATGGCGGCGACAGCGCGGCGAGCGGCATCATCAATGCTGCTGGCTCCGGCCATGAAGTTGCGGACGAATTTGGCTTTTTTGCCCGGTGGAATGTCAAAGGCATCGTGCAGGACGGTGACCTGTCCCGAGGTGTCCTTGCCGGCACCAATACCGATCGTGATGATGTTCAGGCTGGCGGTAACCTCGGTGGCCAGTGCTGCTGGAACGGCCTCGATCACAATCATCGTTGCACCGGCATTTTGCAGCGCCAATGCGTCATTTTTAAGGCGTTGTGCGGCGGCTTCGCCTTTGCCTTGAACCTTGTAGCCGCCGAGTGCATGAACGGATTGTGGGGTCAGGCCGACGTGTCCACAGACCGGGATGCCGCGCTGGACCAAAAAAGCCACGGTTTCAGCCATTTCGGCACCACCTTCGAGCTTGATCATTTGTGCACCGGCTGCCATGAGCGTGACGGCGTTGCGGAACGCTTGCGCCGGTGATTCCTGGTAGCTGCCGAAAGGCATGTCGGCAATAATGAAAGCCCGGTCGCAACCGCGTTTTACGGCGGCGGTATGGTAGGCAATATCAGTCACTGTAACCGGCAAGGTTGTATCATGGCCTTGAATGACATTGCCCAGAGAGTCGCCGATGAGCAGGGTTTCAATGCCGGCACCATCGAGTAGGCGGGCGAAACTTGCGTCGTAGCAGGTGAACATAACGATTTTTTCACCAGCCTGATAGAGTTTGGCCAGATCGGCCTGGGTTAGGCGGCGGGTAATGGTTTGGGCAGACATGGACTCAAGTCCTGAAAACGAAGTAGACGGCGCCTAGGATACACAGACCTGCCCATAAGTAGTCAAGCTTGAGCGGTTGATCCATGTAAAAAATAACAAAAGGCACGAAAATGGTGAGGGTGATGACTTCCTGAAGGATTTTCAGTTGCCCGAGATCCATCTCGGTGTGGCCGATACGGTTGGCTGGCACCTGAATCAGGTATTCAAATAGTGCAATTCCCCATGAAATCAGGGCAGCGATCCACCACGGCCTGTCATTCAGGTGTTTTAGGTGTGAATACCAGGCGAAAGTCATGAAGACATTCGATAGTGCCAGCAGAACCACCGTTTGCCAGAGCACGGGGATCTGGATACCAAACAGATTCACAGTTTGATAATGCCCTGATTGGCAACTGCCGGTAGCCAAGCGGTGATAGTGCCCCGGCCTGGTAGAGAAAGATCTGGGGCGATTTCAGCCAGCGGAAACAGCACAAAAGCCCGCAGATGAAGGCGTGGGTGCGGCAGGGTCAGGCGTGGCAGGTCTATCGTTTGATCGTCGTAAAGCAGTAAATCGAGATCGAGTGTTCGTGGTCCGTTTTTTTCGGCACGGATGCGCCCAAAGCGGGACTCTAGGTCGAGCAGGGCATCGAGCAAGGTTTCCGGCGGGAGTTTTGTTTCGAGGGCGGCCACCGCATTGACAAAGTCAGGCTGTGGCGCGCAGTCGATCGGTGCTGTTCGGTAGAGCGAGGAGCAGGCAAGCACCTTGCTGTCCGGCAGGTTGGCCAGTGCGCCAAAAGCAGCGCGAAGCGTCGCGGCGGGGTCGTCCAGATTGGCCCCGAGCGCGATGTAGGCAGTGCTCATTGGCCAGTGCTACGGTGCACGTCGCCAGAAGCCGGTTTTTTGCGCCGACGGCGACGTTTTTTGTCCCCGGCTTGCTCTGGCATCAGCATGGCAGCGCGTTCTTCACCTTCGGCTTCTTGAAAATCGGTCCACCATTCGCCAATTTCAGTATCAATTTCGCCGGACTGTCCACGTAGCAGGAGGAAATCGTAACCGGCACGGAAGCGAGGTTGCTCAAGTAGCGCATAAGGTCGTTTGCCAGCACGTTGCTCGAAACGCGGTTGCAGGGACCAGATTTCCTTGATGTCGCCCGCGATGCGGCGCGTGATCGCCAGTTTCTCACCTTGAACGTCGAGGACGGTATCCATTGCTTGATACAGCGCAGGAATCTTTGACTCGCCCTTGGCTTTGAGCTTTTCCCAATGGACCAAGACTTCATGCCAGAGCAGGGTGGCAAACAGGAAGGCCGGTGAGGTGCCTTTGCCTTGTTGCACGCGCTGGTCGGTGTTGGCCAGCGACAGCATGACGAATTTTTCGCCCATCGGTTGCTCAAGAATGACATCGAGCATGGGTAGCAGACCGTGGTGCAGGCCATCGTCGCGCAACTGGTGGATGCATTTGACCGAGTGACCTGAGGTCAGCAACTTGAGCATCTCATCAAACAGGCGGGCGGCGGGTACGTTGCTGAGCAGGCCGGCCATTTCGCGAATCGGTTTTTTGGCAGCCGGGTCAATTGACAAGCCGAGCTTGGCGGCGAGGCGGGCGGCGCGCAGCATGCGAACCGGGTCTTCGCGGTAACGGGTGCGCGGGTCGCCGATCATGCGCAGGGTTTTCTGCTTGAGGTCGGCAACGCCGTGGTGGTAGTCAATTACAGCTTCCGTTGCCGGGTCGTAATACAGCGCATTGGCGGTAAAGTCGCGGCGAGCGGCATCTTCTGAGTGAGTGCCGAAAACATTATCGTGTAGGACGCGACCGTGTTCGTCAGTCTTGGTCTTCTCATCCAGCGTGCCACGGAAGGTAGTGACTTCCAGTGTTTCGTTGCCCATCATGACATGAACGATCTGGAAGCGTCGGCCGATGATGCGGGAGCGCCGGAAGGCACGGCGTACTTGCTCCGGGGTGGCATCTGTCGCAATGTCGAAATCTTTGGGGTCGGCTCCGATCAGCAGATCACGAACTGCGCCGCCGACGACATAGGCTTTGTGCCCGTGCTGCTGGAGTGTCTCGCAGACGCGACGGCTACCAGTACTAATGCGGTCGCGGGTGATGCGATGGGTGGAGACGGGGATGACTGCGGGTTCGTGGTGGTTGCCCTTGGGCTTTTTGCCGCCAAAAACACGGGAAATAAGTTTGCGAATCACGTATTACCGTTCAGTGAGCGTTTATGACGCTGCAGAAAAAGGCCGATTCTACCGCAAACTGATGATTTTCCAGCCCAATTCGCTACTGTGCTGGCGCAGTTTGTCATCTGGATCAACCGCCACAGGGGTATTTACTTTGCCCATCAATGGCAGGTCGTTATGTGAGTCGCTGTAAAAATAGCTGTCTTTGAAACTGCCCCAGAATAGGCCCAGTGATTCAAGCCAGGCTTCGACCCTTTCGATCTTTCCTTCACGGAAGGCGGGGGTGCCGCGCGGGCCGCCGGAAAATGTCCCTTTTTGCGCGTCCACCGCAGCAGTCGTGCCGATCAGGTGAGGAATCCCAAATTCGCGGGCAATTGGGCCGGTCACGAAGCAATTTGTTGCGGTAACAATAGCGCAGAGATCGCCATTCTCGATGTGTTGGCGAACCAGCGAACGGGCTTTCTCACCGATGATGGGAAGAATGTGGCGTGTCATGTATTCGGTGTGCCAGGCATCAAGTTCGGCCCGTGTGTGACGGGTGAGCGGGGCCAGCTGAAAAATCAGGAATTCGTAAATATCCAGCGTGCCAGCTTTGTATTGCTCATAGAACTTAATATTCTTGGCTTCCTGCAATTCACGGTCGACGACGCCTTTGCTGATCAGGAATTGCGCCCACTCAAAATCTGAGTCGCCGCTGAGCAGGGTGTTGTCGAGGTCAAAAAGAGCGAGGTTCATGCTATTGATTCCGGTGGGTTGATCAGCAATTCACGCAGTAACGGGAGGGTCACGGCGCGTTTGTGTTCCAGTGTGTAGCGGTCGAGTGCTTCGATAAAGGCCGAGAGCGTACGCATGTCACGTGGGGCATGGCGCATCAGGTAGTCGATGCTTTCCGGGGTGAGTTTCAAGGCGCGCTCTTTGGCTTGGCCAGCGAGGGCAGCGGCTTTTTCGGCATCGGAAAGAGGTTGCAGGCGGTAAATCAGGCCAGAGCCCAAGCGGGTGCGCAGATCTTCGCGCAACTTAAGATGTGATGGCGGTTGCGGCGCAGCCGTGAGTAACATGCCCCCCGCCATTTTCAGGCGATTGAAGAAATTGAACAGGGCAATCTGGCCGGTTTCATCAAGTACTTCAACATGATCGACGGCAATGTGCAATTCGTCCGTGCTTACGTTGAGTGATGGATTTTGTGCCGCATCAATGTAGGTGAAGCCGCTGGCTTGCAGCAGGTGGGAGCAGCCTGACCCATTTTCACCCCATAAACAGAAGGAAATGTCTGTTCGCGCGCCGGCCAGCCATTCGGTGAAAGCCGTCAAACTTTCGGAATTCCCTCCGGGGACAAAGTTGTCGAGGGTGGGCGGGCTTTCTGGCAGCAAATCAAGTATCAGCTGGCGCATTGGGGGCTGGAGTCAGTCAGGGGCAGCGATTCTAGCATTTGTCGGTTTTTGCTTGTCAGATTGCACTTTTTTGGTGGACAAAAAAACCCCGCCTCGAAGGCGGGGTAACAGGGATTCTCGAAAAAAGGGGGAGATTTCGAGAGGAGGGTAAGTCGGTAAGTCAGTCTTTGTGGCGATTTTTTAACCAGTGACGAGTCGCGAGAATGACCGCGCCGCTGGCAACTGCTGCGGCAATTGCCGTCAAGGGGTCGGCATGGCCGTCGGCTAACCAGTCAAAACCAGCAACGCCGACGAAAACGCCAAAGCTTTCGTTGAGTGGCAGGTTGTCGGCGAAGGCCATTAGCGTGCCTTGCTGTTTGGAATGGTGGCGAGCGCTGCTTGTGCGTTCGGCATGAAGCCGAAAAGATATTCCCGGGCGGCTTCCATAAATTGGTTGATGTTCATTTCGATCATTTTGCTGTTCTCCTCTTGCGGGACTTGTTTAACTTCCATGCCTCGCATTTTAGGGAGTCAGCAAAATTGTGTCTGTTGTTGAAGCGTCGTGAGCAGGTAACAGGACATGATCATGTGTGACGCTTTGTAACAGCCGGCCGGGAAGTGCCTACTGGTGGGCTTTCCAGCTGAGTGTGAAGCGTGCGCCGCCAAGTGGTGCAGCATCGGCGGTTGCTGTGCCGCCATGCAGTTCGAGTACGCGGCGGGCGATGGCTAAACCGAGGCCGTAACCGCCAGTGGCGCGGTCGCGGGAGCGGTCGAGACGGGTAAAGGCGGAGAAGATATGCTCGCGCTCTTCGGCTGGGATGCCTATGCCATCGTCGTCTACGTGTATCCGCAGGGTGTCACCTTCAAGTTCGGCGCTGACTTGAATTTCCTTACCAGCATACTTGAAGGCGTTGCGCAGAAGGTTACGCAAGGCGTAGGGCATGGCCTTTCGGTCGAGATCGACGTTAAAGTTTTCCGGTAATTGGCTTGTGTCGACTTTGATGTTCAGCTGGCGGCCGAGCAGCCGGACAGATTCCACTTCGGTTTCCAGCCATTCGGCAAATTTAACACTTGAGAGATGCGCTTCCGGGGCTTCGCGTTCAAAGCGGGCGTAGGTCAGGCTGGTGTCGATCAGGTGGTCGAGTTCATCGAGATCGTCTTCCATCATGGCCCAAAGGCGTTCACGTTCTGCTCGCTCGTCAGTTTCAGAGAGCATTTCCAGGGCAAAGCGCATACGGGCAATCGGCGTGCGCAGCTCGTGCGAAATGCCGCAGGAGAGTTCGCGATGCGTGGCGAGCAGTTGCTGGATACGATCTGCCATGCTGTTCAGCGTATCGGCGAGCGAAGTGAATAACTGGCTGCGGGCGGGGGGGGAGCGGGCTTCAAAATTACCATCACCGAGATCGCGGGCAGTTTGCCGAAGTGCTTCAAGATCGCGCCAGACCGGGCGCACCCAGAACCAGAGAGCTACACCAAAAATTAACCCGGTCAAGCTCCAAGTAAGTAGTCTCAGGCGCAGTTCGAGCGGTAGTCGTTCTTTGATTTCGGGGTTGCGATTGGAGGCCAGTGGGCCAACGACCAATACTTTGCTGCTAGTGCCCAAGCGGTGGTACATCACATCGCCATCGTGGTCGATGGCAATGTCGCCGGCGTCAAGTTTGTCGACTTGGGTTGCCGTTAGCTTGCTGTCCAGGCTCATACGCTCAACAATGCCTAGCTTGTAGGAGAATTTGTCGTCGAGTTCCTTAACTTTTTTGGGCCAACTACTACGTGGGTGGCGAAACAGTTCGTCTTCGATCAGCGTGATTGTGCCGCGCATGAAGCGGCGCGCGTAGTCATCGGTGATGCCGCGCTGGGCGGTTGAAATAACGAGGTCGGCAGTGAAGGCGATTGCGACGAAAGACCCCATCGCCAGAAGGTAGAAGTTGAAAAATAACTTCGATAGGCTGTAGCGCCCGCCACGCCAGCGCGGTAAGGAAACGCGGAAAAGCGACCGAGCAAGTCCGCCTTGGTGAGGTAATTGCTCGGTTTCGGGTGTTGAAGCGGGTGGCTCAGTTCCAGTCATGCTTGCTGAACAGGTAGCCCTTGCTGCGAACGGTTTTGATCCGGGTGGGGTTTTCGGGGTCGTCGTTCAGCTTTTTGCGCAAACGGGAAATACGGGCGTCGATTGAGCGGTCAAGGCCGTCAAAGCCAATGCCACGCAGCTCCTGGAGTAGATCATCGCGTGACAGGACGTTGCCGGCGTGTGAGGCGAGGAGCCAGAGCAGGTCGAATTCAGCTGTGGTCAGATCGATGGTTTCCGCGCCTAATGAAGCGGTGCGGGTGGACTGGCTGATTTTGAACTGGCCGAATGCCATGGATTCGTTTTCGAGCGGTGTATCGTCCGTTGTTGGCCGGCGGCGGAGTAGGGCTTTAATGCGGGCAAGCAGGACGCGAGGCTGAACCGGCTTGGCGATGTAATCATCAGCCCCCATTTCGAGTCCCAGTATCTGATCGAAATCCTCATCCCGCGCCGTTAGCATCAGAATA
Source organism: uncultured Dechloromonas sp. (assembly GCA_964422345.1). Lineage (GTDB taxonomy): Bacteria > Pseudomonadota > Gammaproteobacteria > Burkholderiales > Rhodocyclaceae > Azonexus. The sequence goes on along the minus strand of CAYRBE010000051.1, from coordinate 1,801 downwards.
ATGCCGCGATAGTTAGTACGAACCGCTCGGCAGACCTCGAAGCCATCTTTGCCCGGTAGCATGACATCAAGCATGACCAGGTCTGGTTGCTCGGCCAGAATGCGCGCCTCAGCGGTGTCACCGCGAGGTTCGATGCTGACAGTCATGTCATTTTTGGTGAGGTATTCGGCGGTCAGTTCAGCCAGCCGTTGGTCGTCTTCGACAAGGAGGATGCGTATGTTCATTTGCCAATATTAACGGTGCTAAGGTCTGCGGTCCATAGTGCTACGGTGCACGACCAAAAAATGCTTCTTTTCACGGCCTGCCGAGTGATGCCTTAGAATGGCTCTTTATCTGAAGTTTTTAGGAATATTTGAACATGATGTTAAGTAAAGTGCCCCTGCGGGCATGGTTTGGCACCTTGGCGCTGGGTTGTTTTGGCCTGGTGGCAATGGGCTTGCTGTTGCAAACTCAGTATCGTTTGGCCCCTTGTCCTTTTTGTATTTTTCAGCGCTTGCTTTATCTGGTGATCGGTTGCGTGGCCTTGATTGGATTTGTCTGGCCGGTGATGCTGCGTCAGGTTTTGGCTGGGATGATTGGTTTGCTGGCTGCTAGTGGTTTCGGGGTAGCGGCTTACCAAACCTGGATGCAGGCCTATCCTGAACTCGCTAAAGAGTGCAGCTATACCGACCCGAATTTGATCGAACGTCTGGTTGATTGGCTGGGAATGCAGGCACCATCGATGTTTATGGCGACCGGATTTTGTACCAGCAAGGAGTGGGTTTTCCTTGGTTTGTCGATGGCCAACTGGTCGTGTCTGGTGTTTCTCGGTATTGTTGGCTATGCGGTTTTCCTGTTTAAAATCAGGAAGTAAGTTTTCTGATGCTACAAAAACAAAACCCGCCGAGAGGCGGGTTTGTCGAATGCTGGAATAGCTGAATTACTTCAGCTTAACTTCCTTGTAAGCAACGTGCTTACGTGCCTTCGGGTCGTACTTCATGAACTCCAGTTTGGCAGGCGTCGTGCGCTTGTTCTTGGAGGTGGTATAGAAGTGTCCGGTACCCGCGGTGGATTCCAGTTTGATTTTTTCGCGACCGCCTTTAGCCATTTTTCTTATCCTTCCTTAATCAGACTTCGCCACGGGCGCGCAGATCGGCCAGGACGGTTTCGATGCCGTTCTTGTCAATCAGTCGCAGACCGGCGTTAGAAACGCGCAGACGGACGAAGCGGTTTTCAGTTTCGACCCAAAAGCGGCGGTACTGCAGATTCGGCAGGAAGCGACGCTTCGTTCTATTGTTGGCGTGGGAAACATTGTTCCCAACCATCGGGCCTTTACCCGTTACTTGGCAGACACGCGCCATGATGGTGCTCCAGAATTCGCTATAAGTAAGCCCGCAAGTATAACCAAAAGCGGTGCATTCTTTCAAGGGTTTTTGCGTTTTTTATAGCAAACCACGCTCGGCAAACGATATGGGTGTGGTATTTCCCGCCACAATAAAGTGGTCGAGGACCTTTACATCGACCATCGCAAGCGCTGATTTTAGTGTCAGGGTAAGGGTTTGGTCTGCTTGCGAAGGCTCGGCAATCCCTGATGGATGATTGTGGGCGAGAATAACCGCCGCCGCATTGTGGCTCAGTGCGCTCTTGACCACTTCACGGGGATAAACTGATGTTTGGGTCAGGGTGCCGCAGAATAGCTCCTCAGCTTTGAGCAACTGATTTTGTGCATCTAACCAAAGGGCCATGAAGACTTCATTTTGCCGGGTGGCTAGTTTAAGTCTCAACCAGTCACGCACCTGTCCGGGCGATGCGAAGGTGTCGC
>CAYRBE010000050.1:4934-12516 GCA_964422345.1 uncultured Dechloromonas sp. | reverse complement strand
TGAGCTTTTCTTCAATATAGAAGCACTCAGGCGCCTTGATGTCTTCCAGATTGACCCCGCCGAGCGTCGGCTCCATGGCGGCAATCATGTCAATCAGCTTGTCCGGGTCATTTTCAGCCAGTTCGATATCGAACACGTCGATCCCGGCGAATTTTTTGAACAGGCAACCCTTGCCTTCCATGACCGGCTTGGCGGCCAGCGGGCCAATATTGCCCAAGCCAAGAACGGCCGTGCCGTTGGTGATAACACCGACCAAGTTAGCGCGCGACGTATAGTCAGCAGCAGTAGCCGGGTCTTCGACGATGGCATCGCACGCGGCAGCGACACCAGGAGAGTATGCAAGCGCAAGATCGCGCTGGTTGGTCAGGCCTTTGGTCGGACGAACGGAAATCTTGCCCGGGGTCGGCCAGCGATGGTATTCAAGTGCGGCTTCGCGCAAATCCTTTTCCACGAAATCTCCTTGGGTATGCGGTATAGGGGAAACCCTATAGGTTACTCCAAAGACAATCGATATGGAACGTATGGTGACAGGAAAATTCCTGCTCACTCGCATCAAGGGAGATAAGCCGTAGCAGAGGCATGCCATATTGATATCACGGCTATTCCAGAAATATTTTTTGCTGTCATTCCAACGTCACCAAAGGCGCAGCAACGGGGCACAAGAGCGAGCCTTCATTACGGGACGAAAAAACTATGCCCTTTGCGATATTTTTCAGTGGCTTATCTTTGACTAGAATTTCCTCTGTCTACAGCTACGCTAGGTATCAAAATGGCCATACCCGCCAAACAAAAGCCCTCAGCCCGCCGATCAGAATTGCCGGCCGGTCGTGACTACACCGCTGCGGTGCGTTACATGAATGGGCGCAGCGAAATATTTTGCGTACGCAATGCCGTGAGTCTTACTGAGGCAAGAATGATGGTCGAAAACGAATTGACCGACGTTCGATCGATTGTGATTGCCCTTCGCCCTGCACGTTAAAACTTGTAAGTCAGCGTCAACCGATAATTGCGCGATTCACTTGGATGAATATGGCGGTCATTCACCTCGGATGACTCATGCGCCAACTGCGAGGCATACCAGTACTCAATATCGTTGGCCTTCCGGTCAAAAACATTGAACACATCGAGCGCCAGGCGGGTGCGCTGATCGATCCGGTAACCCATTCGCAAATTGGTTAAAGCGGATACCGAAGAACGTACAGAACCATCCTCAATTAGCGGCCTTGCACCAACATAGCGCAGGCGCATCGCACCGAACCACGGGCCGATATGATCAACCGTTACACCCAGGTTGGCGGTCATACCCACTGCACCGGGAATATGATTTCCGGCCGGATCAGCGTCGCGGAATCGAGCATTTGAGCGCGACAAATCAGCGTCAAATGCCAACCAGTCATTAAGCAAATATAGATTCGTCCACTCCACACCCTGCCGTTGGGACGGGCGTGATGCTTCGGTCGTCCCGGCATCGCCCACGAACAAAAGCTCTGAAGCCGAATCAAGTTGCCAGAGTGCTACGGTGGACTGCCATCCTGAGACAATTTCCGTACGCAAACCAATTTCCACCCCCTTGGTTCGCACCAGAGGCTGAACCTTGTTTACCGGATCGCCAGTTGCCGGATCGACTTTGATCGTCGTGCCCCGCGCATCGTTCGAATGAAATCCGTGCCCATAATTCAGGTACAACTCGGTACGCTGCCACGGACCAAAGATCGCTGAAAACTTAGGCGTCACCATCTGGTCGCTGGCCTTGCCGGCATTGGCACTTAAATTTGAATCCACCGAAAAATTATAAGCATCTGCCCGCACGCCTTGCACCGAGCGGAACCACGAAGCCCAGTGCACTTTATTCTCATACCATAGACCAAGATTACGCTGCGTCACCTGATCCTCTCTGACCGTATTCAACGTTGTACGCTGACGGCTGCCATATAGGCCCAAAGGTGAAATACGATCCATCCGCCCCTGCAGACCGAATGTGTTTTCAACGTCGAATCCAGCCCAGCGATCAAAGATGACATGCGACCCGGCAAATCCACCCGCGCTGCGGCGTTCGCTCTGCTTGAACTGATCGCCCTTGTCACAATTACCGCTCGCGGCAAAATCATTCAGACAATATTGAAAGTTGGACCACAAATCCAAACCCGACCTCAAGCCCCAGACATTGGCCTTGCTCTGGCTATGCTCGCCGGTCTTTGCCCAATCTGCGGACAAACTGTAACGAAAGGTTTTACCCCCAGTGGTCGGGTCAAGTGAACCAAATCGATTTACCTGCCCGCTATCTATCGCGCGCTGGGCAATTTGATCGGTCGATGTCCAGTTTCCCTGATACGCCATACCGGTGACCGAAATACCGTTCTGCCGGGAGCCTTCGCTATAACGCAGGAGGCCGTTCAGCTTGCGGTAATGCTCATCGACCTGCCACGGACCATCGTTATGAAACAATTCAAGTCCATACAGCAGGTTGCCGCTCCCCATGGCTGGCGAACCTGCAAGCAGGCTGCGAGCGTAACCATTTTTCCCCACCGTCACTTGTGCCAGATTGCTTTCCATTTTTCTGAAATACTCAATCCGCGCACTGCCGGCAGACGAAAAATCACCCTCTTCAGCGTAATAAGGGCCTTTGCGGTAGGCGATGCGATCAACCAGTTCTGGAATCAGGAAATTAAGGTCGGTATAGCCTTGCCCATGCGCATGGCTGGGCATATTGACCGGCACACCACCCACATAGGTGGCAAAGTCGGTGCCATGATCAAGATTGAAACCACGCAGAAAATACTGGTTAGCCTTGCCGTCCCCCGCGTGCTGAGTAACGATCAAGCCCGGCACCATCTCCAGCACCTCGCCGGGGCGCACCAAGGGTACGGCAGCCAAACGCTGACTGGAAACCACGCCCTCGCTACCCGCCATGGCGATACCTTCAAGATTTTCGCTTTTCGCCCTGACCTCAACAGCGGATAGCTCGACGGCCTCATGTGCCAGCGCAGGCATACAAAAAGCCGGCGCGAACGCCAAAAGATAAGATGAATACTTATTTCTTCTTAATTTCATATGTGACGATTCCAAAATTCAAATCAAACCAATGGATTCAGACCGAGGAGGCCGGGCGCTGGGTCAGGCGAATTGCCGCAAAAAAACTCAGGGCAATAATCGCTACCAACATGAAACCAAAAACCAGTTCCTTGCCCTCACTCCAAGCGTCGACGGTTGGCGATATCAACTTCGCCGCACCAAAAGCGGCGACCAGCAAACTAATCCCGGAAACCACCAAACCCATGACACGGGAAGCCACCAAGGCGACCTGATCCGCCCTGGCAATTAAGCGGGCGATCCACAAACCGTTAATGCCGTCAGTCAGCAGCATACCGAGCATAAAAAGCACTGCCAGTATTAAGGCGTGCTCCCAACCACCGAACTGAGTCGCGGTCAGGGCAAAAAATGCGGCCTGAGACAAGGTATCGAAAGACAGCGCAAAAAGTGCGCCGACCAAAGCCACCAATGCGGGGTGCGAAACATGGCGCAAACGCCCGAGCAATCGCCCTTTCAGGCCAACCGGCTGCACCACCTGATCTGGCTCAGCACGGAGCACCGCCGCCAGATTCAAACTACCCAAGGCAACGAGAAAACCAATAGAAATCACCGCCCCCAACACACCAAACCATGCGGGAACCTCCCACTGGCTTGCAACTGCCGAAACGCTCAAGGCAATCACAATCACTACCGCCCCATGGCCCAGCGAAAAAAGCGTGCCGCAATAACGGGCAACCCCCGGTTGATGCCGCGCGTTATAACGGGTCAGACCATCAATCGTCGCCAGATGATCCGCATCAAAGCCATGCTTCATGCCCAGCACAAAGGTCAGAATCAGCAGCGACAACCAATCAGCGGGCAAGGTTTCCATTAAGAGGCACCTAAAATATGAAGGAATGAATAATATTCATACAATTAACGTGCCAGAGTGCTAACCACCTGTTTTACCTTGGTTTGACTGGATTTTCACCTAGCCATCAGGGCAAAACTGGTTACTTACTTTCCACCGGAAGTGTAAGAATAAAGTCCGCCCCACCAGTAGGTGAATTAACGGCAGTCAGTTTGCCGCCATGCCGCTCAACAATGCTATAACTGATCGACAAACCCAGCCCTGTCCCTTGTCCCACTGGCTTAGTTGTGAAAAATGGCTCAAACAGACGCCCCAGATTTTCCTCGCTGAAACCCGGCCCGTTGTCAGCAAATGACAAGGACACCGTACCTTGTTCAACCTGCCCAACAATCTTCAGCGAGCCATTGCTCTGACTGGATGTGGCATCCCGCGCATTCTGAATCAGGTTCATCACCACCTGCTGCAACTGCCCTGACGATCCGGCGCAGGTGAGATCCGGCGGCAGATCAATATCAACCTCGAAACCACCCGAAGCACTCTGCACCACCCAGCGCACTGAACGCTCAATCACCTCGTTGAGATTGACCTGCTCGGCCACCATACGATCAACTGCCGAAAAACGCTTCAACGCATCGACAATATCGCGCGTTCGCTCGCCACCTTCGATCATCCCGTCTATCAAGCCCGGCAAATCAGCCATTGCCCGATCTATTTTCAGTTCTTGCCGCAAATTACCGATCACCGGATCATTTGCCGCAGGACTTGCATGAACCGCCCCGAGATAAGTTTCAAGGCGCTGCGCGTAACGCTTGAGTGAAAACACATTGCCCAGCACAAAACTGATCGGGTTATTTAACTCATGCGCCACGCCGGCGACCAAACGCCCAAGGGAAACCATTTTCTCGGCATGGAGTAACTGGCTTTGAGTCCGTTTCAAATCATCATGGGCCTGCCGCAAGGCCTGATAAGCCCGTCGCAATTCGCCCACCGGTCGCCCGGTAACAACCATCCCCATCAATTTGCCGGTATTTGATACCCGCGGCGTGCAGTTCATTGAAACCGGCACGGTGGCCCCGTCTGACGAAGCCAGAAAAAACTCACAGTCGGTCAAACCGGTCTGCCCCGATCGACCAAACATGGCGCGCGCCTTTTCTCGCTCGGCTTCGCTGGCAAATAAATCAAAGACCTGTGTCTGCTCCAGAGCATCCGGCGTTTTGCCGACAAATTGGCACAACGATGCGTTAACTTCGACGATTTTACCGTTACGATCACAGACGATCAGAATATCTGACATCGAGGTCAGCACGCTCTCGATGAACTGATGCGACTCCTCAAGCGCCGCATTTTTTTCCTCAAGCGCGACCTCGTACTGGAGGAGGTCGTTATAGACCTCGTCCATTTTCTGGATCACCTCGATCCACGCATCCTCACCCAGCCCTTCGGCAGGGGAAGCAGGTCGCCCTTCAGCGGGTGGGACGATAATGGACATGCGCCTCCCCATGTTCATCGTGGGCGTGATGCTGCTCAGCCTCCAACGCAATCACATTCAATTTGCCGTGACGGACGCCACGTTCAGCAATCAAGGCATCAGCAAACTGCCTGACATCTGTTGTCGCGCCTTTCAAGATCACCGTCTCAAGACAGTTTTCGTGATCGAGATGCGTATGCATCGCCGCCACGGTCAAATCATGGTGATCATGCTGCAAACTGGTTAACCGCTCAGCCAACTCACGCTCATGGTGATTGAACACATACGACAAGTTAGCTACGCAATGGCCACTCGGCTTGGCACGCTGACGATCACCTTCAATCGCACCGCGAATCAAGTCACGGACAGCTTCCGAACGATTGCTATAGCCCCGCTCAGCGATCAGTTGATCAAACTGGCTGGCCAATGATTCATCCAGCGAAATGGTAAAGCGTTCCATAGCGTCCTTTCAGTGCACCGTGCAGACCATGCAAGGGTCAAATGATCGTACGACGTGCTGTATTGTGGGCAGCGCGCCTTCGCCAGCTGGCAAACCAACCAGCGCCTGCTCCAATGGACCGGGCTGAGCTTCGCTATCACGCGGCGAGAAGTTCCAGGTGGTTGGCGCAATGATTTGATAGCGCTCGATACGCCCGCGCTTTACCGACAGCCAATGACCCAAGCCACCCCGCGCCGCCTCAACCAGCCCAACGCCTTCGCCGGATTCGGGCAATGGCGCAGGAACACAGAACGGTTCACCCGGCACAATTTGACGAACCCAGGCCTCCATCGCAGGGACGACCTGCGCCAATTCAATCATTCTGGCGACCACCCGCGCCGTCACACTTGCCCCATGATGCCCGACCATATCCCGTGCAAGCCAGTTGCCGGCAACTACTTGCCGGGCCAGTGCACCGGTTTCAACCACCTGCCGGCCATAGCGCGGTGATTTACACCACGTGTAAGCCCCCGGTTTATCCGCATCAACCCGCGTTTCGCCAAGCGATGGTGGTTTCGCGGGGGCATCGACCAACCATGCGGAATGCGTGTCTTCTGTAATCAAATCGCTCTTCACGGGTGTCACTACCCCCCGGACAAAACCATCGCTCCCCGCTGGATTTGGCTGCCACACACCGGAACTGAACAGGTCGTAAGCACCATAAGAGATGAAATGATCGGTTGCCCGCCCTAACTTATTCAAACCAAGATCATTCGCGGCCCGCAAAAACAAGGGCAAATCCCCCGACCGGTCTGCGGCCCACGATAGCAAACCATCTTCATTGACCAGCGACGAAAACGACTCCAGCGTATCGCCAAACAAGACGCTCTCAAGAAAGCCCCGGAACTCACGCAGCACAGCGAGAATCCGAATCCGCTCAGCCGGCGTCATGGCCTTGGTACTGCCGCCCGGCTGCAGTGCAAGGCTATGCGGCCAGCGCCCAGCCAAGAATCCTGTCAGGTTAAAGAACCTTGCTCTGGCCTGCAGCACCGGAGAAGTCGCACCGCCCTTTATGGCGGCAAACCGTGCCGCAACATCATGATGCCAAGCACGGCCTGCATATTCGGCCCGAGTGAAGTCCGGCATAAAGAAAAGGTAAAAATGACTGAGATGATCCGCCAGATTTTCGGTGGCCGTAATCAGTCGATGCGCCAGAACACCATTCGGCGGCGGCTTCACCCCCGCCATATCAGCGAGAGCTGCAGCAGCGGCAGCGGACTGAGCAACCGAGCAAATACCGCAAATACGCGGCACGATAGCCAGCGCATCTTCCGGCACACGCCCGACCAGCATCTGTTCAAAACCGCGGAACAATGGCGAGTTCACTTGCGCCGAGACAACCTGCCCGGCCTCCACCTCAAGACTCACTTCAAGATCGCCTTCAACACGATTGAATGGCCCCAAAACGATACGTGTCATTTGCCAGCTTTCTTAAGCGCAGGCCGAACCAGTGTGTGATCGGCTTCCGCATTTTCCCGCACCCGTTTCGGGGTCGCTGATTTCGACAACGCAGCCAATGCCACAAACCAGGCTTTCGGCATATCAGATGGCAAGCCAATCGGAATTCCAGCGAGCTTGGGGGTTTCCTGAAACGGATGGCCGGGCGATTCAAACCCCGGCTCAGTGCAGGCAATACAGGCAAAGCCGCCGCGCAAACAGGAACCAACGCCATTCCATGTCCGCTGGCTGCAATCAGCATGGGCCTGTGTGCCCTTGCAGCCAAGGTTCTCCATCA
>CAYRBE010000050.1:0-4834 GCA_964422345.1 uncultured Dechloromonas sp. | reverse complement strand
CCGACGCGAGAAAGCCCCAATTCACGGGCGGCACGGGACTTATTCCAGCGATGACGAATCATCGATTCCTTGACGACCTGAACCTCAAGCTGATCCATGCGCTCCTTCAAACTGCCGGAGATATTGCTGAACCAGTCGAGATCAGCCATATCGGTTTCTCCGACCGGCGTTCGTAAAACCCGCGTAGATAGCAGGTCGGCCCCCAGTTGCGGACCATCCGCCAGCGCCACCATACGCAGAATTTCGTTCTGCAACTCGCGCACATTGCCCGGCCAGCGATAGGCCGCAATACAGGCCAGCGCCTCATTGGTATATCCGTCGGCGGGCTTGCCCAAGGTGCGACTCGCTGTTTCCAGCAAGCGCCGGGCAAGTAGCGGCAAATCCATCGTCCGTTCCCGCAACGGCGGGACATGCAAGGGAATTGTCGCCAGCCGGTAGTACAAATCTTCGCGAAAACGTCCCGAGCGAACATCGGCCTCAAGATCACGATTCGTCGCGGCGATCACCCGAACATCAACGACTACGGTGCGATTGCTGCCGAGCGGACGAAACTCACCTTCCTGCAAAACCCGCAGCAACTTGGCCTGAAATGCCGGGCTGGTTTCGCCGATTTCATCAAGGAACAAGGTGCCGCCATCTGCCTGCTGGAACAGACCAACCCTATCCTCAACAGCCCCGGTGAAAGCCCCCCGTTTGTAGCCGAACAACTCGGATTCAAGCAGGGTATCGGGCAGCGCAGCGCAGTTCTCGGTAATAAAAGGCTTGTTGGCGCGCCGACTTTCATAGTGAATCGCCCGCGCCACCATCTCTTTACCGGTACCAGATTCGCCGGTCACCATCACAGAAAGGTCATAGGGCGCAATCCGCTCAATCAGATCACAAATCCGGTTCATCGGGCTGCCCGAGGCGCGAATCAAGCCGTTGAGCCCCAAGGCATGACGCGCTTTCTCGAACTTGCTCTCGACTTTTTTCTTCAACACCGGCTCGGCGGTGCGCAAATCCAGAGACAAACGCTGATTTTCGAGTTGCAGACGCCACACCTCGGCGGCGTGCTGCAGCGTCAATAAAAGCTGCTCCGGCTGCCACGGTTTGAGTAGATATTGCCAGATACCCGCTTCATTTACCCCGCTGATGATGTCTTCAGCATCGGTATGACCAGAAAGGATAATGCGGACAACGTCCGGCCAACGGTGGCGAACTTCTTTTAAAAACTGCACACCGGAGGTTCCCGGCATACGCTGATCACAGAGCACGACACGGAATGCTACGGTGGACTGCTCTTTTTCGAGGATTTCCAAACCTTCGGCAGCGCTCGATGCGCAATAAACCTCAAAATCCTCATCCAGCGTCCGGCGCAAGGCTTCCTGCGAACGCACCTCATCGTCAATAACGAGAATGGCCGGGAGTTTGCGCAAGCTGGCAGGATTCATTGAGGCATTTTCCAGTCAAGATCACGATGGCGGGCAAGGTGGCGCGGTGTCCAAGAATTCAAACTCCGCGAAACAAAATGATAGCGCGCAACATGGTATGAGGGATCAAAACCGTAAAAATTACGGCTCATTTCGCGCAATTCTTCGGCGCGATAGGCTGACAAGGGCTTAACAGCCTCATCGGCCGCCCGTTTTGCCTGCTTTGCTGCCAAACGCGCTTCAAAATCGGGCAAAGCAGCCAACTCGGCAGCACGCCTTGCGACATCAACTGCAAAGCCCGGCCCCGGCAAACAGGCATCGTAAAAACCCAGACTGACTGATTCTTTCGCCGTCATCGGCAAACGATGGCGCATGATCGCCTTGGCACCTGCATCGCCCACACGGGGCGGTAAAAGATAAGTCCAGAACTCGGAGCCGTAGAGATTGCCCATATTTTTGTAATGCGGGTTGAGCATGACGCCATCCCGCACCCAGACGAAATCGGCTGCACGCGCTAAAAAGCAACCGCCAGCCCCTGCATTCCCCGCCATCGATGCTACGGTGTACTGGCCTTTACAGCACAAAATGGCCTCAGCCAGATCGTCAATCGCATTGATGTTGGCCCACGATTCATCGGCCGGACTTTCTGCCGCCTCAATGGTATTGAGATGAACGCCGTTGGACCAGAAATCACACCCGCCACGCAAAACAATCACCCGCGTCGGACGGGTTTCTGCCCAGCGAAAAGCCTCAGTCAATCGCTGACACTGCGCCGTGCTCATCGCACCGTTGTAAAACTCGAAACTAAGGAAACCCACCCCACCCGCCTCTTCGTAGCTAATGTCTTGCCACGTAGCGGCATTCGATTTCCAGTAGTCAGCCAGTGGCAGCTCCGGCAACTCAAGTGCCATCGGTAAGGCCTGCGTTGCCGGCAGCTTGATGCCGCCGGCCACTTTGACGTGACCAATCCAGATCGCGCCATCCGTCGTCGCCCGACAAATAGCGGTTTCACGCCGCCCAATCAGGCTACCCGCTTCGCCTTTAAGCACAGCCTCAGGCCAGGCATCAAACAGATGGCAAGGCTGACCGAAGAGATTATCCGCCACACCGGGGAAGCCGTCGGCAGCATGCAAACGGGCAAGAATGCTGGCTGTGCTATCCGTTTGCCAATTGATCGCGCGATCAAGCTGCTTCATCAGCGCATGAGCCTGACCAGCCACCCTTTGCGGCACGAAGTTGCCATTGGCAAAACGTTCAACTGCGACTAGCACTGCCTGCACTGCAGCCTCGGTGACTTCGTTGCGATACATTGAGGACTTCATCGCCTGGCGCATGGGAAATACCGCCGAACCCCAAACCGGCCCAGCATCCATTTCGGCCTCGGCCTGCAATACCGTTACGCCCCACATGCTTTCGCCAAGCTGTATGGCCCAATCCAGCGCCGAAGGACCGCGATCCCCAACTATCCCCGGGTGGACAATCAGACATACATGCTTGGACCAGATCGATTCAGGGATTGCCCGCTTGAGGAATGGCGCAACGATCAGATCAGGCTTGAACAAGGCCACCGCCTCTTCACTCACCTCATCGGCAATATCAAATTCAATACTGATCTCGTGGCCAAGGCTAGTCAGCTCGCAATACAAGCGCTGAGCCAGGCTGTTAAAACTGTGGGTAATGAACAGGATGCGCATGGTTCAACAAATCCTTGGCAACTGCTCGCCACTCAGCCAGTCAACGATACGCTTGCCGCCAAACCCTGTGGTCATCTGGACGAAATGATGCGGATCTTCGTGCACCGTACCAACAATTGCCGCATCGCCACCCAAAGGATGTGCCCGCATGGCAGCCAACAGCTTTTCGGCGTCATTTTCAGCGCAGATCGCAACCAGTTTGCCTTCATTCGCCACATATAGCGGATCAAGCCCGAGAAATTCACAGGCTGCATTGACCGCAGGTTTTATCGGCAAAGCCTTCTCCTGCAGCATCATCCCGACTCCGGATTGCTGGGCAATTTCATTCAGCGTAGTGGCCAAACCACCACGTGTTGGATCGCGCAGGACATGAATCTCCGCCCCACTCTCGCGCATTGCTGCAATCAAGCCATGCAGCGCGGCGGTATCTGAAACAATGGGCGACTCAAAACCCAGACTCTCGCGCACCGCCATGATTGCCATTCCGTGATCCCCGAGTGTGCCGGAAACCAGAATCACATCGCCCGGCCGGGCACGCTTCCCGGACAGCTCCATCCCCGGCGCAACCACCCCCACCCCGGTTGTGGTGATGAATACGCCATCGCCCTTACCGCGTTCAACCACTTTGGTATCGCCTGTCACCACCGGCACCCCAGCCTCTTTTGACGCCGCAGCCATACTCTGCACGATCAAAGCAAGATCGGCGAGTTTAAACCCTTCTTCCAAGATAAAGCCAGCAGATAACCACAAGGGCTTCGCCCCCATCATCGCCACATCGTTCACCGTGCCATGCACCGACAGGCAACCAATGTCGCCACCGGGAAAAAACAGCGGCGAAACCACATGAGAATCAGTGGCCATCACCAGCCGCCCCTCACCGGGCGAAGGCAGCAAGGCACCATCGTCCCCTTGGGCGAGATATTCGTTGCCGAGATACTTGGCGAATAACTCGTCAATTAGTTGCGCCATGGCTCGACCACCGGCGCCATGCGCCATGTCGACCTGGCCGTGTTTGATATCGAGGGGACGGACGTAGTTTTTACGGGTTTGGGTCATGGAGTGGGTCGATGGATTTATTGGGATGGGTTGTGCTTTAAATGTTGGTTTCCGCCGTGAGGGCGTCTCACTTTCTTTTGCTTCGCCAAAAGAAAGTAAGCAAAGAAAAGGCGACCCCTGGGTTGGTGCCGGCTGCGCCGGTTCCCTGCGCTACTCGCGACTGGCGGGGGCTGCGGAACTCGGGGCTGCGCCCCTCAGACAGTCCTCGCCCTTTTTCCGCCATTCCCTGCGTTGCTCGGCACCTCGCAAGGAGCCCAGAAAACACTCCAAGCTCAACCGACAAGTTTTGGTTTTTGGCATTTTTCCGGGTGCACCGTAGCACTCGGTTTCTTGAACCCTGTACGTTAACGCGACGCCTTTCGGGTCCCCATGTGGCACGCCGAGCAACGGAGAAATCGGCGGACAAAGGGCGAGGACTGTCTGAGGGCCGTAGGCCCGAGTTCCGCAGCCCCCGCCGGTTTCGAGTAGCGCAGGGGAGTCGGCGCAGCCGACCGTGCAAGCTGGGGTCGCCTTTTCTTTGGCTACTTTCTTTTGGCGAAGCAAAAGAAAGTACGCTCGCCCGCAAGGCGAAACCCCAGCCAATCAAATACCCATCAATAAAAGCCCGAGACAAACCATGCCCTACCAATCCCTAAAAATAGAACACGCCGGCCCGGTCGCCACGATCTGGATGGA
>CAYRBE010000049.1:9149-12848 GCA_964422345.1 uncultured Dechloromonas sp. | reverse complement strand
AACTCTCGACCTCAACCTTGGCAAGGTTGCGCTCTACCAACTGAGCTACTGCCGCTTCGAACAGAGCGCGCATTATAGACGCACCAATAAATTTGTCAACACCCATCCATATTATTCTGCACTACCACTACGTTTTGCGATTTCTGGCCAAGCCATACGAAGGTAGTAACCCATTGACCAAAGCGTAAGTAAAGCAGCTATCCAAATCAACCAATGACCAATTGCTTGAAGATCAAATCCGAACAAAGGCTGAAAATAAAGTAAGCAAGGAATCGCCAACATTTGAGCCGCGGTCTTAACTTTGCCAAGCATTGAAACAGCTACATTCTTCGATGCACCAATTTTTGCCATCCACTCACGTAGAGCAGAAATTGTAATTTCACGGCCGATAATAATTGTTGCGACGATAGCATCTGCACGGCCTAACTGAACCAGCATAATCAAGGCTGCTGCGACCATCAGTTTGTCTGCCACAGGGTCAAGAAAAGCACCGAATGCTGAGGTTTGATTCCATTTTCTGGCCAAATAACCATCGGCCCAATCGGTTACCGCTGCTGCCAAGAACATCAAGCTTGCGATCAGATCACGTTCATGTGGACTGGCCCAACTTGTTGGTACGAAATAAACCGCAATCAACAATGGGATGGTTAGGATGCGCAACCAAGTGAGCAATATGGGTAAATTTAAAGGCATGTCTCAGTGTAGTGCAGAATAGATTTTTTCGGCCATTTCAAGGCTAATCCCAGGCACCTCTGCCAGTTGCTCAGGGCGTGCCGCTTGAACGCCGGCCAAACCACCAAACCGAGCCACCAAAGCTTTTCTTCTGGCAGGACCGATACCGGGCAAGGAATCCAACGTAGAGGTTTTTCTTGCTTTGGCACGTTGTGCTCGATGTCCGGTAATGGCAAAACGGTGCGCTTCGTCACGAATCTCTTGAATCAGATGCAACGCAGGATGCTGGGCCGGCAATTGTAACGGATCAAGCCCCCCCGGAAAAATTAGTGTCTCTAATCCGGGCTTGCGCCCTTCCCCTTTAGCAACACCGATCATTGGCAGATGTCCCAAACCTAGCTCTGCTAATGCGGAATAGGCAGAGCCAACCTGCCCTTTTCCGCCATCAATCAGTATCAAATCCGGGGAAACCCCTTCTCCGTTTGCAATACTCCCGTAGCGTCGACCAACAGCCTGATTCATTGCGGCGTAATCATCACCGGCTTGAATGTCACGGATATTAAACCGGCGGTAATCCGATTTTTTCATCCCATTTCCTTCGTAGACTACGCACGATGCAACGGTGGCCTCACCTTGGGTGTGGCTAATATCAAAACATTCTATTCGGGATATGGGTTCAGCCAGCCCCAAGGCTTCCTGCAGGGCGAGCAAACGCACGGCTTGCTGCGCAGTTGCCTGACTTTTGGCGAGGATTGCCAGTTGTGCATTTTGCAGCGCCATCTCAATCCAGGCTTTATTCGACTGGCTATGAGCCGTTCCTAAAGGTACCGGACGCCCGGCCAATTCGGCTAATGCAGCGTCTGTCTCGGCAGCCTCATCTCCTTCCGGTGCGGGGGAAACCAACAA
Source organism: uncultured Dechloromonas sp. (assembly GCA_964422345.1). Taxonomy (GTDB): domain Bacteria; phylum Pseudomonadota; class Gammaproteobacteria; order Burkholderiales; family Rhodocyclaceae; genus Azonexus. Next base: position 11,270 of record CAYRBE010000049.1, on the reverse strand, counting down.
CCTGGCGGGAACCGGATGAACAGCGTAATGTTGGCGCACAAAGGCAGCAACAGCCTCGGCGCAAGACGAATCACCTGCATTGCTTGGAAAGAAAGGGCGATCTCCCAGATGCCTTCCGCCACGTACCATCGCGAGGTTTACGCAGAGCAAACCAAAGCTCTGGCTGGCCACGATGATATCGACATCCTCCCCCTTGTTGCTCGATACGTATTGTTTTTCCTGCACCTGACGCAGTGATTGAAGTTGATCACGAAAAACGGCAGCCTGCTCAAATGCCAGCTTGCTAGAAGCATCTTCCATCAAGGCAACCAGGCGATTGCTGACCTCTTGCTGCTTGCCAAGCAGGAACATCGAAGCCAGTTGAATATCATTGGCGTAATCTTCAGGCGAAATGTAATCCACACAGGGGCCACTACAACGCTTGATTTGGTAAAGCAGGCACGGACGTGAGCGGTTGGCAAAAACGCTGTCTTCGCAAGTCCGCAAACGAAACATTTTTTGCAAAAGATGCATCGTATCCCTGACCGCAAATGACGATGGGTAGGGGCCAAAATAATCTGCTTTACGATCCGGATTGCCGCGAAAGTAGCCTAAGCGGGGAAATTTGGCTTTTGTTACAAGGATATAGGGGTAAGTTTTGTCGTCACGAAACAGGATGTTGTAGCGCGGTGACAAAGACTTAATCAAATTATTTTCAAGTAGCAGCGCCTCGGCCTCAGTGCGCGTTGCAGTCGTTTCAACTGACGCAATCTGGCTGACCATATGGGCGATTCTTGGGCTGGAGAGCCTGTCTCGAAAATAGGAAGCAACTCGCTTCTTGAGATTTTTTGCTTTACCAACGTAAAGCACCGCCCCGCCGGCATCGAGCATGCGATAAACGCCCGGTAGCTCGGTCAGTGAAGCAAGGAAAGCCTTGGCGTCAAAACTCATGGAAGCAGCAAATCAACCGAGTCGAGTCACTACGCCGGCAAATACTGCCTCGAAGCTTTCCCGCGACAAGCGCCCGGTACGCCAGTTATATCCGCTGCAATGATAGCTATCGATCAACACACGACCATCCGGCAAGTTGTGCGCTACGTTATGGCCGAAAACGTAATTCTTGATCTTGAGATCGTAGGCCCAGAGAATGGCCTGATGGGCAATCGCACCAAGGGCGACAATGACCTGCAAGCGAGGCATAGCAGCAAACTCTGCCTTGAGGTGCCCGTTGCACTGACGAATTTCAGCCGTTGTCGGCTTATTGGCCGGCGGCAGACAACGCACAGCATTGGTAATCCTGCAGTTGTGTAAAGACATCTCAGGATTGGCCCAAGTATCTGCGGCCAAAGGATGCGGCGTACTGGCAAAGCCAAAACGGTGCAGTGCCGGGTAGAGCAACTCACCCGCGACATCGCCCGTAAATGGTCGGCCAGTACGATTGGCCCCTTTTTCACCCGGCCCCAGACCAACCACCAGTAATTGTGCATCGAGCGAACCAAAGGCAGGCACAGGCAAAGCATGCCATTCCGGATCCCGCTGGCGAATCATCGCCAGATGTTCGGCCAGACGCGGGCAATCGGTACAGTTTTGAGGATCGTTGAATGAAGGCATGGCGGGAATGTTAGCATGACGCCCCATGCAGCTTCACTGGGACATTTTTTGCCGGGTTATCGACAATTACGGCGACATCGGCGTTTGCTGGCGACTGGCACGCCAACTGGCTGACGAGCATGGAAAAAAGGTGCGTCTGTGGGTTGATGATCTTTCCCCGTTAAAGCAGCTCTGCCCAGAAATCGACACCAACAGTGAGCGACAATTCTGGCAAGAAATTGAAATTATCCACTGGACAGAAAAGCTTACCGCAGACCGTGTGGCTGACGTCGTCATCGAGGCTTTTGCCTGCGACGTTCCTGAGGTGTACTTGCAGAAAATGGCGGCAGCTAGCCCCAAGCCTAGCTGGATCAATCTCGAATACCTCACCGCAGAAAACTGGGCCGAGGATTGCCACGGCATGGCGTCGCCCCACCCCGCTCTGCCCTTAAGTAAATATTTTTTCTTCCCTGGGTTTTCCAGTCGTACTGGTGGTTTGTTGCGCGAGCAAGGTTTGCTCACCCGCTATCCGCAGCACACATCAAATCGCAC
>CAYRBE010000049.1:0-9049 GCA_964422345.1 uncultured Dechloromonas sp. | reverse complement strand
CTGTGACATCAATTTTATTCGTGGCGAGGATTCATTTGTCCGGGCGCAATGGACAGGCAAACCATTTGTCTGGCAAATCTACCAACAGGAAGAAAGCGCCCATTTGGTCAAACTCGATGCCTTCCTTGAGCGCCATACCCAGCAATGGCCTGAAGATATATCGAATGCTACGGTGCACCTGTTCAAAACGTGGAATTCCGGCGGCGACTTGTCGCTGGCCTGGAATGAGTACATTGCCCACCTTCCGGAGATTGCTGACCACACTCTTAATTGGCGAAACCAGCTAGCTAGCTATCCAGACCTGACGAACACACTCGTCAAGTTCTGTGCCGGCAAGGTATAATCGCAGGCTTCTATTTTTCAGTTTTTTTGGGAATCCCGAATGAAAACCGCACAGGAACTCCGCATCGGCAACGTAATCATGGTTGGCGCCGACCCACTCGTCGTGCTGAAAGCCGAGTACAACAAGTCCGGCCGTAATTCGGCTGTCGTCAAAATGAAGCTCAAGAATCTGCTGACCGAATCTGGTTCTGAGTCTGTCTATAAGGCTGACGACAAGTTTGAAGTCGTTCAACTGGACAAGAAAGAAGTCACCTACTCTTACTTCGCTGACCCGATGTACGTTTTCATGGATGCTGACTACGAACAATACGAAGTCGAAGCCGAGAGCATGGCTGATGCGCTTAAATACCTTGAAGATGGCTTGGCTTGCGAAGTTGTTTTCTACAATGGCAAAGCTATTTCTGTTGAACTGCCAAACAGTGTGGTTCGCGAAGTGGTCTACACCGAGCCAGCAGTTAAAGGCGATACCTCAGGTAAGGTCATGAAGCCCGCCAAACTGGCGAGTGGTTTTGAATTGCCGGTTCCGGCATTCGTCAGCATTGGCGACAAAATCGAAATCGATACCCGCACCAACGAATACAAGAGCCGCGCCAAGTAATTATCTCTAGCACAGCATCTAAATGGGCAGCTCAGGCTGCCCATTTTCATTTCAGGCCATCATTTTTTCTATTTGTTTGATCGCTGCCTGATAACGCTCATTTGACTGCAATGCATCCCAGCTCAGGGCTGCTGATTTTGGCAACAAGGCTTCGACCCGCTTTCCGCGTTGTCGATCAATCTCAGGATGCCAATTAGCCAATACATCAGCCACCGCGTCAGGCGAATTGCACACTAACAACATATCGCAACCAGCACGGTAGGCCGTCTCAACCCGCTGCACCATTCCCCCGACCACACCAGCACCGGCCATTGATAGATCATCGGTAAAAACAACGCCATTAAACATTATGTCGTTTCTTAAGTATTCAATCCATCTATTTGAAAATACAGCAGTATTGCAATCAAAACACTCGTAGATTACGTGAGCGGCCATCACTGCATCAAGGCTGAGCTGACGATAAGGAATCAAGTCTTCCTGAATGGCCTCAAGGCTGCGTTGATCGACCGGTAACTCGACATGTGAATCCGGAATGACAAACCCGTGCCCAGGGAAATGCTTTCCGCAAGACCCCATACCACCTTCGGCAAGACCCTGATGCAACGCCCCAGCCAAGGCAACAACAGCTTGTGGTGAACGATGGAAAGCGCGATCCCCAATCACTCGGGAAGGACCGTAATCAAGATCGAGAACCGGCGTAAAAGAGTAATCAACACCACGCGCTCGAAGTTCCGCAGCGAGGATATAGCCAACATCGCGTGCCGCTGCCACAGCAGACTCAGGGTCTTGATCCCACAAACACCCAAGTGTAGCCATTGGGGGCAGACGGGTGAAGCCTTCACGAAAGCGTTGAACCCGGCCACCTTCGTGATCGACTGCAATCAACAAAGCCGGCTGACGCAGAGCATGGATTTCAGCATTCAGCGCTTCGAGCTGTAGCGGATCAACATAGTTACGGGTGAATAGAATCAAACCACCGACCAAGGGGTGCATCAAGCGCTGACGGTCAAGCTCAGTTAACTGAGTCCCAGCGATGTCAATCATCAGCGGGCCAAGCGGCAGGTGTTTCATGGGCACTCCAGAATCACATAGGCAACGGCATATTCAGCCTCGTCGCTTAAGGAAAGATGGGCAATCAAGCCCCGGTTTTTGATCATTTCAGCCAGTGCACCGTAGCATTCAAATTTTGGCTTACCCAAGTCATCATGGCTGACGGCGATAGCTGGCAAAACTGCCGGCGGACGGACACCGGTACCGAGTGCCTTGCAAAAAGCCTCTTTTGCAGCAAAGCGTTTGGCTAGGAAGCGACCTTTATGGGCTGCTTTTTCAAAATCTGGCCGCTCGGCAGGAGCGAGTAATTTTTCCAGAGCTTTCTCACCATGCCGCTCCCACATCGTTTGCAAACGCTGCGTTGCAACGATATCGGTTCCTATCCCGAAAATCATTCGCCGCGCTCGGCTGCTTGCCGCATCAACTGTTTCATTTCACTCACTGCCTGCTTTAAGCCAACAAATACAGATCGACTGACAATGGCGTGACCGATATGAAGCTCACGAATTCCCGCCAGTCGGGCTACGGGCTGGACATTATAGTAATTGAGCGCGTGACCGGCATTAAACCGCATACCCAGTTGGCGGATGGATTGGCCAGCCAGGCGAATTTTTTGTAATTCACTGAGCACGGCAGGCGCCTCGGCATCTCGCCCTTTGGCATGAAAGGCGTGGGCATAAGGCCCGGTATGAATTTCACAAACCTGAGCCCCGATTCTTGCTGCAGCTTCAATTTGTGGCAGTTCGGCATCGATAAAAACACTGGTCATAATGCCGGCATCAGCCAAACGCGAAATAATGGCTTTCAAACGCGCCTCTTGCGCCAGCACATCCAGCCCGCCTTCGGTCGTTACTTCGTGGCGCCCCTCAGGCACAAGCATGGCCATTTCCGGCTTGAGGCCGCAAGCAATAGCGACCATTTCATCAGTCGCAGCCATCTCGAAATTCAGCTTGATATGCGTCATCTCACGCAGGCGGCGAACATCATGGTCCTGTATATGCCGGCGATCTTCACGAAGATGGACCGTGATCCCGTCCGCTCCGCCCAGATGCGCTTCAACAGCCCCCCAAACCGGATCCGGTTCGTAGGTTTGACGGGCCTGACGCAGGGTTGCAATGTGATCAATATTGACGCCAAGTTCAATCATAACTCTTGTAACTCCTTGAATATTTTACGTGTTTCAAGCTCTTTTCCGGCCAGATAATAAGCCATCAGCGTACGCATCAGTTGTTTTGACTCGATCCGAGTACGTATATTGGAAAAATCTTCGGCTTCAAGATCGAGCAGAGTCTGTCCGCCCACCACCTGAGCGGCCCCCTCGGCAAAATCAACCCGCACCGGCCCCTGCTCCATACGATACGTGTAATAACCATCCTGCGTAATCGGTCGACCATCACTGTCGTGACCAAGGGTGAGTCCATAGCCGAGTTCCTGCAGCAAAGCTTTTTCAAAACGACGTAAATCAGCCTCGTTGACCTTACCGTTCGGATCGTCGGAAAGGCATTGCAACATCTTGCCGTAGCACGCGAATAAATGCTCATGCGCATCTTCACGCGGTAACAGGTGCATCAATAATTCATTGAGGTAGTAGCCGCAAAACAAAGCGTCACCAGCGAGCAAAGGCTGACCACCTTGCCACTCAGCCTTCATTAAATTCAGGACCTCACCTTTACCTGACCAGGCAAGCTCTAAGGGCTGAAATGCCATCAGCAAACCACGAATAGCTGAGCGAGGGCGGCGCGCCCCACGGGCCAACAGGGCCATGCGCCCAAAATCCCGGGAAAATACCTCAACAATCAGGCTGGTTTCCCGGAAGGGATAGGTATGCAAAACGTAGGCCGGCTGGCCGTCCACTTTGCTCCGCAGGTTCATTCGTAACCGAGGCTTTTAAGCAGACGCTCGTCATCATTCCAGCCTGATTTAACCTTCACCCAGACTTCAAGATAGACCTTGCCATCAAACAAGCGCTCCATATCCTGCCGCGCCTCACTGGCAATCCGCTTCAATGACTCGCCGCCTTTACCGATGACAATTGCCTTGTGGCCATCACGATCAACCACAATCGCGGCAAAAATTCGACGCAGGTTGCCTTCAACCTCAAACCGCTCAATCTCTACCGTGGTTGCATAGGGCAACTCGTCACCCAGCAAGCGAAATACTTTTTCCCGAATATATTCAGCAGCCAAAAATCGTTCGCTTTTGTCAGTCAGGTCATCTTCAGGAAACATCAAGCCTTCATTTGGCAAGTGCTTGCGTGCTTCAGTCAGCAACACATCGGTCTGACGGCCTTTGGAGGCGCTTATTGGAATAATAGCGGCGTAGTCAAACTCAGCTGCAACTTGCGCCAAAAATGGCAACAATTCAGTCCGGTCTTTCAATTGATCTGTTTTGTTGATGACCAGAATAACCGGCCTATCCTTCGGCAAAAGCCGCACTACCGATTGATCCTTGGCATCGTAACGACCCGCTTCAATAACGAAGAGAACCAAATCCACATCACTCAAAGTCTGGGTTACGCCACGATTCATCGCGCGGTTCAAAGCATTGGTATGCTTGGTTTGAAATCCTGGCGTATCGACAAATACAAACTGGGCATCTTCGTTGGTCACAATGCCCGTAATACGATGCCGGGTGGTCTGTGCTTTACGCGAAACAATACTGATTTTTTCGCCAACCAGACGATTAAGCAAGGTTGATTTACCCACATTTGGGCGACCAACGATCGCAATGTAACCTGAACGGATTTTTTTCATGCAGTAAGATCTTTCAATGCCTTTTCGGCAGCAACCTGTTCTGCAATACGGCGACTTGGACCCAAACCAGTCGTACGCAATCGAGGTGAATCAATTTCACAAGCAACCTCGAAACGCTGCTCATGCGCAGCACCGGTTGCTTCAAGTAAGACATAACGCGGGACCGCTTTTTTTCGGCCCTGCAACCATTCTTGTAGACTGGTTTTCGGATCTTTTTGTACTTGACCTGACTTTATGTCATTAATCAATGGTGCATACAGCTTACTGATCACACCATAGGCTGCATCAAATCCGGCATCAAGGTAAATTGCACCAAACAGTGCTTCAAGTGCATCAGCCAAAATGGATGGACGCTGCGCCCCGCCACTTTTCAATTCGCCTTCACCCAAGTGCAGATAATCGCCAATATTGAGATCAAGTGCCAGTCGGTGCAAGGACTCCTGACGAACCAGATTTGCCCTTAAGCGTGACAGATCACCTTCAGGCATTTCAGGAAAACGATGAAATAACACCCCGGCAATGACACAGTCAAGAATGCCATCACCCAAGAACTCAAGGCGCTCGTTGTTTGGCGTACCAAAACTACGATGGGTAAATGCGGTACGAAGCAGCTTGGGGTCAGCGAACTGATGACCTATTTTTTGAGCTACAGACAATGCAGACATTCTCTACTGCCCAGCCGTCGACCCTTTGTAGTCAATAACCAGACTCACGTTATAGAACAAATGAATTCTTTTTTCGTATTGGAACTCAATCACAATCCGACCACCATCTTTGGAGATATCTAGCTGATTCCCCTTGAAGTCCAGATGATCAACTTCTGCATATTTATCAAAAGACTTGCGAATATCAGCAACGGTGGCATCAGCAGGCGAAGCTGCAGCGACAGCCTTTATATCCTTGTTTATCTTGAAATATTCAATAGCTGACGGCGCAATCTTCATTCCAAGAACCACAGCAAAAAATATGATAAAACCCCAAAAAATCAATCCTGAAGTCGTAAAGCCGCGTTGATATTTCATCACTTTTTCCCTTATTTAAATGAGCCAATTCGGCTCAAGTCACTCAGGTTAAGCCAAATAAAAAATGCCTTACCTACAATATTTTGCTCTGGAACAAATCCCCAAGCCCGGCTATCACGGCTATTATCTCGGTTGTCACCCATCATGAAATAATGGCCATCAGGCACCTTGCAACTAACCCCGGCTGCATTGTAGGTGCAATTTTCACGGTATGGGAACTTGCTGACATCTGGAATAAACCCAGGAGCCGAAGCGTCATTCAACAATCGATGTTCGACCCCCATATTGACTTGGTATTGCTCCGATGAATACATGCGATCAAGATGTTCAAAATCTTCGAGTTTTTTCATCTCTACCGCTTGACCGTTGATTGATAGCCGCTTGTTTTGATAGCTCACGGTATCACCCGGTAAACCAACGACCCGCTTGATGTAGTCGAGTGAAGGGTCTTCGGGAAAACGAAAAACCATTACGTCACCGCGCTGAGGCAAATTTACATCAATAATTTTTTTGTTGATTACCGGCAAACGAATGCCGTAGGTAAATTTGTTAACCAAGATGAAATCGCCAACCAACAAAGTTGGAATCATCGATCCGGAAGGAATTTTGAATGGTTCAAACAGAAACGAACGAAATACAAAAACGATGAGTATGACCGGAAAAAAACTAGCTCCCCACTCAACCCAAACAGGCTCCTTGTCTGTCTTTGCCCGCAGTTTCCGAAATTTCAGAACATCTGCCGCATAAAGAAGACCTGTAACGACCAACAGTACAAAAAGTATCAATGCAAAGTTCATCAGTCGACTCAATTATCAACACGTAAAATAGCCAAGAAGGCCTCTTGCGGTATTTCAACGCTACCCACTTGCTTCATGCGCTTTTTGCCGGCCTTCTGCTTTTCAAGCAGTTTTTTCTTGCGGCTGATGTCACCACCATAACATTTTGCCAAAACATCTTTACGCATAGCCTTCACGTTTTCACGCGCAATAATGTGCGATCCAATTGCCGCCTGAATTGCAACGTCATACATCTGACGAGGAATCAATTCACGCATTTTTGAAGCCAGCTCGCGCCCTCGGTATTGAGAGTTTGAACGATGAACAATCAAGGAAAGGGCATCAACTTTTTCGCTATTGATCAAGATATCAAGCTTCACAACGTCAGCAGAACGATATTCTTTGAATTCATAATCAAGTGAAGCATAGCCTTTGGTGCAGGACTTTAATTTGTCAAAAAAGTCCATCACCACTTCAGCCATTGGCATTTCATAAATCAATTTGACCTGGCGACCGTGGTAGTGCATATCCACTTGATTGCCACGCTTCTGATTGCAAAGGGTAATAACGTTACCCAAAAAATCTTGAGGAACAAAAATAGTGGCCGTGATAATCGGCTCACGTACCTCTTCAATTTTGCTTAACTCTGGCAATTTGGCTGGATTTTCGATTTCGATGACTGAGCCATCGCGATTTACGATCTGATAAACCACTGTTGGCGCGGTCGTGATCAAATCTTGGTCAAATTCACGCTCAAGGCGCTCCTGCACGATTTCCATGTGTAACAAACCGAGGAATCCACAACGGAAGCCGAAACCAAGTGCTTGCGAAACCTCTGGTTCGTACTGCAGGGACGAGTCATTCAACTTGAGCTTTTCGAGCGACTCACGCAGAGAATCATATTGATTCGACTCTACAGGGTATAAGCCCGCAAAAACCTGAGGCTTGATCTCTTTAAAACCAGGCAAGGCTTCCGCAGCCTTACGATCAACGGTAGTGATCGTGTCACCCACCTTGGCCGCCTTTAATTCTTTAATGCCTGAAATCACAAATCCGACTTCACCGGCACGAAGTGCATCACGCTGTACAGACTTCGGAGAGAAAACGCCCACTTGCTCACAAAGCTGCTGAGCCCCTGTGGCCATAAAAAACAATTTATCCTTTGGACGCAACACCCCATCAACAACCCGCACTAGCATGATCACGCCAACGTAGTTATCAAACCACGAGTCGACAATCAGCGCCTTGAGCGGTGCATTGGGATCGCCTTTTGGTGGAGGAATCCGAGCCACGACAGCCTCAAGAATATCCTGCACGCCTAATCCTGTTTTAGCAGAAGCCAAAACCGCATCGGTTGCGTCAATACCAATAACGTCCTCAATTTCCTGGCGAGCGTTATCTGGATCAGCTGAAGGGAGGTCGATCTTGTTGAGAACAGGAACAACTTCTACATCGAGCTCAAGCGCGGTGTAGCAATTTGCCACGGTTTGCGCTTCAACGCCCTGCGATGCATCAACAACCAGCAAAGCGCCTTCACAAGCGGATAGCGAACGAGAAACCTCATACGAGAAGTCAACGTGTCCCGGCGTATCAATCAGATTAAGGTTATATACCTTGCCATCGCGTGCTTTGTATTGCAGCGCAGCAGTTTGTGCCTTGATCGTAATGCCACGCTCGCGCTCAATATCCATTGAGTCAAGCACCTGAGCTTCCATCTCACGATCAGAGAGGCCGCCACAAAGGTGAATAATGCGATCAGCCAGCGTCGACTTGCCGTGGTCAATGTGGGCAATGATGGAGAAATTTCTAATATGTTCCATAGGGTTCATGCTTGTACCAGATGGCCGGAAAGGCTATCATTTCCTTGTTTAACCAACTGATTAATAACAGTATTTTTTAACATGCGGAATCAGACGAACTCACTAAAACTCAACAAACTGTGGATAGGAATTCGAATAGGTAGTTTGGGGGGAAGGTTAAATCCATCCGCATTTTCCTTATTAACACTTGTATCCATAGGTATCTTTAGAATTGCCTACCCAGAATTACACCGGCTCACCACATGGTGGCGAATACAAAACCCGCAACACCGCACGAGAGCCGATCAAGCTTACAGACGGGCGCGAATTATACCTTGAAGTCCCCCCTCCGGTGATAAGCACTGCCCGACAACAGGCCAACTCAAACACTGATTTACCAACTGAGTTATTTATGCCTACAAACAACACAGTGCAGCGTGTCATTTCAGCTCATAACATCGCATCATCTCAGAGGTTTGCTGGCCGTTAACCTTAATCACAGGCAAAATCTCTCTGGGCGGATCCTCAAAGTGGCCTTTGCTTTAATACATTTTTTGCTACATTTATTTCGATGACTCGGGGTTATTTTGCACAAGACTAACAATAAAACATCTGAAAAAACAGACAGTTCAAAGCAAAACACCGTAGTTGTCGCGGGGCTTGAAAAACACACCCCGATGATGCGCCAGTATTTGACGCTCAAGGCCGG
>CAYRBE010000048.1:2716-13152 GCA_964422345.1 uncultured Dechloromonas sp. | reverse complement strand
TCTCCGGCAACCAGCAAATTATCAGCGACCCGTGGCCCAGAAACCATTTGCAAGGCGGCTATACGACAATTCAATTTACTCATGGCTTACTCTCACCCTGACCTTTAAGTTTTTCTTCGAGGAGAATATCACCTGCCTTGTCGACATGCGGATCGCTCCAGGTGCCGGTGACTTGGTAGCGGTAGCTAAATATTCGGCTGAGCGGGTTTTGCAGCACTGCATTAGCCAACAAGGTGGCAGCGCCAACGACCGGATTAACCAGCGCCACTCCGGCGGCGGCCATCGTACCCAACTCTGGCCGTACAACCACCTTTAGGTTCTGTGTTTCATTTTTCAGATCAGATTCACCCTGTATCTCAATCTGCGCCGCCGGACCCTTTATTTGCAAAGGCTCAACTGTCCGCATAATGCCTTTTTTGATACCTAGCTTGCCTCCAATACGGTCAAAAGCCAGGCCTTCACTGAAAATATCTTTGAAATCCAGAGTCAGACGACGTGGCAAAGATTGCAATGAGATCAGACCCAGCAATTTTCCAACGCCTGGTTCCAGCTTGTTAAATTGCCCGTTCTCAGCCTCTACGGTCATTTGTCCTGACAAAGAAGGATAGTCAATACCGGTCAATGGGCCGTTCCATTGCAGCTCGCCGGCCAAACGGGCAGAACCACGACGCAGCGCATCGGCATAGCCAAGACGAGCCAGCAACTTCCCGGCATCAATTGCCGTCAATTCAAAATCAAGACTGGTTTGATGTTGGCCGACATTCACCCACTTGGCCTTCCCTTTTAATCCACCATCCGGATTTTGTAGATTGAGTGTATCGAGGTACCACGCTCCTTTGGTATTTCTTGCCTTTAGCTCAAGGCGGCCAAGCGCCCTTTCGCCCACATAAAAATCATCAACCGACAGACTCATACCGGGTAAGGAATTTAATACCGAGGCGGCGTTTCCCTGCCCCAGTTCATTGGCAGGGCGAACCACCAAACGTTTCAACCGCCCCTCAAGCCAGCCCTCGGCTGCGCTATTCCAAAACAGATCTCCCGCTGCTTCACGGGTATTCAAAGCAATTTGCCAACCGCTGTCACGGGGATACAAGGTCGCGTCGACATCGCTAAAGTCGCGACCCATCAGATGCAAACGCGGCGTTTTCAGTGTAACCACACTCAAGGCCAAACCGCTGCTCTTGGCATCACCGGCCCCCGCAACAGAGTCGGAGAGATAGCTCTTCCAGGCATCGGTATCTAGACTTGGGCGGGCAATTCGAACGGCCAAACCTTTTTCCGGGAGACGTGGTTCAGCCTCGCCTAAAGCAAAAACTGCACGCTCCCAATCGCCCTGACGACGTAACACCAAGCCTTGAGCCACCTTGCCCAAGGTGATTTTGTACTGTTCACGCCCGGACTCCGGTGCGCTACGTTCAACCCGCAAGGGAAGCGGTGTTGCTGCCGGCTTTCTCAATGGTTCAGGCAGCGGCGAGGTCACGCCGACCAGATCCGATTCAATTACAAAATCTGCATTGCGTTTGCGAATGGCGATATCAGCCTTCCAGCCGGCATTACCAGTCAAATGCTCGGTGAGCGGAAAACCAAAATGTTTGCTGACCTCAGCAATATTCGCTGAACCATTGGCCAGAACCCCCACCTTGTCGCCGTTGCTCTTTACCACCACCTTGAGCGGCCCGCCAAATACCCGCCCATTAATATCCTGAGCCGAAACTGATTTGTCAGTTAAATCCAGCCGACCATTTACCTGAGTCAGCGGTGGCAATCCTTCCACCGGCTCCAGACGATTATTCTGGAACTGATAAGCCCCCCGCATCTTGGTGTCCTGTGGACGACGTAAAGGCAGATCCAGCGCCAGTTCGAGTTCTCCGTTACCGCTCGCCTTCATACCTTCGGTGAAACGATCTATTGTGTCGCCAACCGGGCTTTGGTCGAGAAAGCGTAAAAATTCGCTGGTAGGTCCTTTGGCAAGACCTTTGATCAGCAGCATTTCCTCGTGTGACTCAAAATCGGGAATCTCTACTGACACCGCAGAAAGTTTTGCGCCCAGCATACTGCCGTGCTGCGCCTGAAGTTTCATTCCAACGCCAAAAACCAAGTCGGCTTCAATATCCTGAACACTCGGCCAGCCTTTGACATAATCCACTTTGCCATCGCGCACTTTAGCGGTGACGATGAATTTACCGGACTGGCCATCACGGAAGGGGAAATCCTTGAGCTTCCCCTTGAGCGTCAGCAAACCATCGGAACCCCGGCCGGCAACAATGCCCCGTTTGATCCAATCCCGAGCGCCGACATTCACTCCATAAGGCATATACCGCCAGACCACCCGCGCATCAGCCCGGTCAATCTTTGCCGTTAAATCAATTTCACCGGCATCCTGACCCGTATAGAGATAGGTGCCGCGCGCCGAACCTGCTGCACCGGGGCTGGCAAACTCAAGCTTATCCAGCTTGATTTCAACCCCGCCCGCCACGGCTTTCCAATTCAGCTTTGCCTTCAATGAATCAAGTACAGTTTCCGGCTCAGGGAATATTGAAGGGAAAGACAGGCTTGAGGCGGCGGCATCAAGAACCAGATCGCCCCCTTTTTCGGTGAGGTCGATGCGCCCGGACAAGCCACTTCCACCGGGGAAATAACCGCCAGCCAAGACACCTAATTTATCAAAACCGGCCTTCAGCGAATATTGCTCCAAAACCTCGCCAGCAGCACCCCAACTGGCACGCAACTCTGATATCCGCCCCTGCGGCTGATGTTTATCCAACAGGCTGCGGGTATTGGTATCGAGCGGCAAGTAGGCAGCGATACTACGCAAGGCTGAAATATCAACGAAACTTGCGCTGGCATTCCCTTTCACCGCGCCGGTTTGAACATTCTCACGCCAATCGACCTGAAAATCGGTCGGTGCCATGCGTATGCCATCGTGAGTCAAAAACTCAAGCTTGCGTCCGGCCATTGACCACTCACCGACCTTGTATTTTCCTTCGACCCGACCGCGCATTGTCGATAAATTTAACTGTGGCAATTTACTGGCCAATTTCACACTGACCTCTTCCAAGGCCAGATCGGCGGTGACCTTCCCGCCAGCCTCTGCCAGATCGCCCCAAATCCTCAGCGCCCCCCGCCCTTTTGACAGTTGCACCGGATAATCAACCCAACTTCGCCAACCGGCCAGATCGGCATAATCAAGCTCAACGAAAATCTTGCCGGAAAGATGCTCCAAAGCCTCGCCCACATCACCCACCACCTCGCCACGGATATCGATCCGCGAGGCTAGTGCGGCCGGCGGAGCGGCAGACAAGCCAAAACGATGATTTCGCCCGCTGTTATCGAGGCCAAACTGCAAATCTTCAAGAATGAGCGGTGGCGCCTGACGCAGCCTGTCCTCCCAAACGATGGTCGCATTGCGAATACGGATGCGCTTCTGGTCGAGCACCCATTCGGCAAAGGCCGGGTCACTTTCGCCCTCGGTCGCCATGCCCGCCACGGTAATTCGGCCATTTTTATCACGCCTGACGTGCAATACCGGGCCGTCGAAAATCAGTGATGACAAGCTAAGGCGGCCGCGCCACAAGCTATGCCAGGACAGCACACCTTCAACTTGAGTCAGCGAAAAAGCCAAGCTTCCCTGCGCATCAAGAACCTGAACGTTATCCAGCACAAGATCAGGATTCAGCCCCTGCCAGCGTGCCTCAACTTTTCCAATCTTGACCGTTTGCCCCACCGCAAGGCTCGCAGCGCGCTCAATATCGACCTGATAATTCCCGACTTGTGGCAAAACCACGTAGCGCAACAAAACCACCAGCAACGCAAACAGCACCCACAGAGCAAGACTAAGCCATCCCAGCCAGCGTAAACTGCGGGCGACAACAGGCCGCGCCAACACCGGCCAAAGCCAGTGCAACCGATGATAAAACGCAACACGAAGCTCCGCACGGTCGTGCGGCTTAGTCACTTGTCAAACCGTTTAGCCAAAAAATGAAATAGATCACTACAATTGAAAGTTAGCCTAGACCGACATTCTATCCTTTTCAGCATTAACACCGATTGAGCAATCATGGACAACACCCTCGACCCCCGCTGGCAAACTGCGCTTGAACATAGCCGTTACCTGAGCCTCCAGCTACAGGCGCACCCTGAACTCGTGCCGGAACTACAAGCCAGCTGGCTGCAACCATTGTCGGAAGATTTACTCCTTACCCCGCTCAAAAAGGCTTTTGCCAACGACGATGAAGTGAAATCTGCCCTGCGTCGCCTGCGCCATCGCGCCATGGCTCACATGGCCCTGCGTGACCTCTGCGGCCTGGCTCCCTTGTCTGAAATCGTCGAAAGCATGACCTTGCTCGCCGATGTAACGACCAACTTTGCATTGGATTACTACCATCGCCAATTGGTAGAAACCTACGGTGAACCGCTGGACAAAGCCGGTCACCCCCAACGTTTGATGATTATTGGCATGGGCAAACTCGGCGGCCGCGAACTCAATGTTTCGTCCGACGTCGATTACATTTTTGTATACCCCGAAGAAGGCGACACCAACGGTGCGCGCAGCATTGAAAACTTTGATTTCTTTACCCGTCTTGGCAAGCGAATTATCGCCGCACTGGGCGATCTGACCGCTGACGGGCAGGTTTTCCGGGTTGATATGCGCTTACGCCCGAACGGTGACTCCGGGGCCTTGGTCTGCTCGCTCGACTCGCTGGAAAATTATTTTATTAGTCAGGGCAGAGAGTGGGAGCGCTACGCCTGGATCAAATCACGCGTCATGAACTCCGGCCCGAATGCCGACGGCGCTGCGCTGGGCGAGTGGATGGCGGCCTTGCGCCGGATTTCACGGCCCTTTGTTTTCCGCAAATATCTCGATTTTGGTGCAATCAATGCGATGCGCGACCTGCATGCCCAGATTCGCCGCGAGGTCACCCGCAAGGACATGGCAGATCACGTCAAACTGGGCCCCGGCGGAATTCGTGAAATTGAATTCATCGCTCAGGTCTTCCAGCTGATTCGTGGCGGCCGCGACTCGGCCCTGCAAATTCGCCCCACGCTCTCGGTGCTCAAATTACTGGCGGAGCGTCAGTTAATCACGGCTGAAACTGAAGCCGAGCTACGCCTCGCCTATGTTTTCCTGCGCCGCCTTGAGCACCGCTTGCAGTATGTTGAAGATAAACAGACCCACATGCTGCCGGAAGATGAGTTGGCACGCGCGATCATTGCCCGCAGCATGGACTTCCCTGACTGGCCGGCCATGATGGCCGTACTCAATGAGCACCGCCAGCGGGTAAGCCAGCACTTTGACCAGATTTTCTCTGACCCGGAAGCCGGCGAGCACCCCTTGATCGGCCTTTGGATGGGGCAGATTGACGACGACAGCGCAATCGAAAGCTTGGGAAACATGGGCTTTCGCCACCCCAAAGAAGCCATTTCCCGGCTCAGTGAACTTCGTTCCTCCAGCCGCTATCAGCAGTTACCCAACACCAACCGCCAACGCATTGATGCCGTTGGCCCGCGCCTGATCGAAGCCGCCGGCGCTACCACCGACCCGGACATCACGCTGGCCCGCGGCCTGAACTTTCTCGAAGGCGTGTCCCGGCGCGGTGCTTACCTTGCCCTGCTGCAGCAATACCCAATGGCTTTACGACGGGTCGCTGACATCATTTGCGCCTCAAGCTGGGCGGCGGAATTCCTCAACCGCCACCCACTCTTACTCGACGAACTGCTCGACCCCCGGCTCTATGAAATTGCAACCAACTGGGTCGAGTTCAGAGAAAACCTCAAACGCAATCTGGCCGACCACACCGGTGACACTGAACGTGAAATGGACATCCTGCGCGAGGTGCACCATGCCCAGGCCTTCCGCCTGCTGGCGCAGGACATTGCCGGTTTGCAAACCATAGAGTCGCTATCAGATCACCTGACCGAACTGGCCGACACCATCGTTCAGGAAACCCTGCCCTTGTGCTGGAGCAAGATCAAGAACCGCCACTGCGAAACACCAAAATTTGCCGTCATCGGCTACGGCAAAATGGGTGGCAAGGAGCTGGGCTACTCCTCCGACCTCGACATGGTTTATCTCTACGATGATGACGATCAGGATGCCGGCGAAAACTACAACCGCCTGGGCCAGCGCCTGAATACTTGGTTGTCGAGCCAAACTTCAGCCGGGATTTTGTTTGAAACCGACCTCCGCCTGCGCCCGAATGGCGACTCCGGCCTGCTCGCCGTTTCGGTCGATGCTTTCCGTGACTACCAGCTCAAAAATGCTTGGGTTTGGGAGCATCAAGCGCTGACCCGGGGCCGTTTCTGTGCCGGCGACCCGGCAGTAGGCGCTCGCTTTGAAGCGATCCGCTGCGAAATCCTCTGCCAGCAACGCGACCTCGCCAAGCTCAAAGAAGAAGTCATCGCCATGCGGCAAAAAATGGCCGATTCGCATCCGGCCCGCAACGATGATGAATTTGATCTGAAGAATGACAGCGGTGGCATTATCGATGTCGAATTCATCGTGCAATATCTGATCCTTGGCTACGCCCACCAGCACAATGCGCTGACCGGCAACCTTGGCAACATCGCCCTGCTCCGCATTGCCGGCGAACTCGGGCTGATTGACCCTGAACTGGCTGCCGGCAGCGCCAACGCCTACCGCGAATACCGCCGCCTGCAACACGCCCAGCGTTTGTCCACCACCCCCAAGGCCCGCACCCAGCGCGAAGCGGTTGAAAAACACATTGCTACGGTGCACAGCCTCTGGAAGGCAGTTTTCGAAAACGACCAGACCACATGAGCCAGCCATCGCTCTCCGATGTAACTGGTTTTCTCAAAGCAATGGGGCAAGCGCTGCATATCAGCGGGACACCAGCGCACGATCTGGAAAAGCGACTGGTAGCGATGGGCCAAAAACTCGGTGTCCGGGTCGAAGGCTTTGCCGTGCTGACCTTCCTTGGCCTAACCGTCGCCGCGCCGAATGGTGAGCGGCAGGTCGAAATGCTGCGTTTGCCGCCCTACGACTACAACATGGCGCGTTTAATCGAACTGGAAGCGCTGTGCCGGAAAATCACCGGCCCAGAGCAAATCGACCAGCACACCCAGCGACTGGCGGAAATCATGCAGCAACCGCCACCGTGGACCGGTCTGCCCTTAATCGCTCAGGGCTTTTTACTCTCCGCCTCGGTGGCCGTATTACTTCGCGGCGGCCTGATGGAAGTCCTCTGTGGCGGATTGATTGGACTGCTTTTTGTTGCGGCGCACTTGCACCTCAGCAAGATCAGCGGCCTCGGCCCGGCGATTCCGGTCATTCTTTGCGCCCTTGCTGCAATGCTGGCCCAAGGTCTAGGCACCCTGCTGCCCCAGCAATCGCCATTTATTTCTGCAGTCGCTGGTGTCGTCCTTTTACTACCGGGCTTTACCCTGACTATCGCCATGTCAGAACTCGCCACCCAGAACTTTCTGGCCGGCACCGGACGCCTCGCCGGAGCCTTCATGCTGCTATTCCTGATGGGCGCGGGACTGGTCATCGGCACCCAGATCAGTCTCGAACTACTCCCCATTCACGCGCAAAGCACAGCAATAGCACTCCCGGGCTGGGCGATCTGGCTGGCGATTGCCGCCCTCGGCGTTTCTTTGCTCGGGGTCATTCAGGCGCCACTCTCCGCAGTTTTTGTCTCTGCCGGTGCCTGCTTGCTGGCTTGGGCGGTTTATTCGCTGGTTGGTGCAGCGATGGGCAATATCGTCGGGGCCTTTGCCGGCTCTCTCGCCGTCGCTTCAGTCGGTCACATCTATAGTTACCTGAGTGGACGCCCTGCCGTACTCGTCCAGATCCCCGGACTGATTACCTTGGTTCCCGGCAGCATGGGCTTCCGCGGTTTGCATGCGCTGATCGAGCAGGACAGCAGCACCGGCATTAACCTGATTACCGACATGGTACTAACCGGCGCCGTGCTGGCTGTAGGACTACTCCTGGCCGACAACCTTGCGGCCTGGCTGATTGCGCGGCGAGATCAACGCAAACAAGCGAATGCTACGGTGCACGGCTAAAAAAGAGCTAAAACAAAAATGGCGCAGGTCGAAAAACCAGCGCCATTTTTTCTAGCGGATACAGCAAAATTACTTTTTCAGCGAATCGCGGATTTCGCGCAACAGCAAAACATCTTCCGGTGTTGGCGGAGCTTCAGGCGCAGCTACCGGCGGTACGGTGCGCAAACGGTTCAATTGCTTAACCATCATAAAAATAATGAAGGCGAGAATGGTGAAATTAACCAGAATCGTCAGGAAGTTACCGTAAGCAAACACCGCAATACCAGCCTTTTTCAGGTCAGCCAGCGTCGCCAGATTGTTCGGGTTATTACCCAGCACGACGAACAGGTTGGAGAAATCCAGATTACCGATCAGCTTTGAAACCAGCGGCATGATCAAATCACCAACAATCGACTCGACAATCTTGCCGAACGCACCGCCAATAATCACGCCAACCGCCAGATCCATCGCGTTGCCCTTGACGGCAAACTCCTTGAATTCCTGAAGCATTCCCATTTTTTTATCCTCTCTGTTGAATGTTATTTAATGCGGCGGTTATATTAGCCTACAAAGGCCTTTTCGAGCCGTTCGGCCGCCACAGGAAACGTTCTCTAGCGCAGGATGAGGCACTTTGGGCACAGCGCACTAATTTCGACCTCCGGGCTTTCCAGACGATGACCCGCTTCAGCCAGGCTGGACGACAGCGCACTCATGACAGATTGCTCCTGTAACTCAGTGACTCCGCTGCATTTTGGACAAACCAGAAACAAGCTCGGAATCAGATGGGATGTATGCCGACAGGCGACAAACAGATTCATCCGCCCGATTTTGTGGGCCAAGCCCTGCTCGATCAAAAAATCCAGGGCGCGATAAACGGTCGGCGGTGAAGCACCGGGCCGGGCTTCCTTAATCCGGGCCAAGAGATCATAGGCTTTAACACCAGTCGGGCTGTTGTAAAGCAGTTCCAGTACCTCACGGCGGATCGCAGTCAGGCTGGCTCCGCGCTCCCGGCAAGCGACATCGGCCCGATCAAGGGCTTCGGTATTGTCACCAGAAAATGGCGGGCGTATATCGACAGAATTCGTGGGGTTCATCAGTTAGCTCTTGGTGGCACAAATGCAATGTTATAACATTGCATTCCTTGTATCCAGAAGTGCCTATGTTAACCCGACTTGAAGACGCGCCCATCGGCGCGAGCTTGCCACTTGCCGAAGTGCTGGCCAATTTGCCGTTTGATCAGCAAGGGCTGGTCGCTGCTGTTGCGCAACAGTTCGACACCCGGGAGGTGTTGATGCTGGCCTGGATGAACCGTGCCGCCATCGAAGAAACGCTGGCAACAGGTTTTGCCTGTTACTGGTCGCGAAGCCGCCAGAGCTTGTGGCGCAAGGGCGAAACATCCGGCTGCCGACAGCGTGTGGTCGAAACCCGCTTCGATTGTGACGGCGACGCCATCCTGCTGCTGGTCGACCAACTTGGCGGCGCCTGCCATACCGGGCGGCACAGTTGCTTCTATAACGCGGTCAAAAAAGATCGCGTTGAAGTAATTTCGACCCCGCTTCAACTCCCCATTCAACCGAGCCAGAAATGACCAAACAACTCAACAACACCGATCCCCGCCTGCCCGTCACCGTCCTCTCCGGCTTTCTTGGTGCCGGCAAGACCACACTGCTTAATTACGTCCTGAACAACCGAGAAGGCTTGCGCGTTGCGGTTATCGTCAATGACATGTCCGAGGTCAACATCGATGCCCGGCTGGTGGCCGAAGGTGGTGCCGAGTTGTCACGGGCCGAAGAAAAAATGGTCGAGATGAGCAACGGCTGCATCTGCTGCACGCTGCGCGAAGACCTGCTGATCGAAATCGCCCGCTTGGCCAAGGAAAAACGATTCGATTACCTGCTGATCGAATCGACCGGCATTTCAGAGCCGATGCCGGTGGCCGAGACCTTTACTTTCCGTGACGAGGACGGCACCAGCCTGTCCGATATCTCGCGGCTGGATACCATGGTCACCGTCGTCGACGGCTTCAACTTCCTGAACGATTACAGCTCGCAGGATTACATCGCCGACCGCGGTGAAAGTCTTGGTGAAGAAGATCAGCGCACGGTGGTCAATCTACTGGTCGAACAGGTCGAATTCTGTGACGTCATCGTCCTCAACAAGACCGACCTTCTCTCGCCGGAAGACGTGGCTCGTCTTGAAGCCATCCTGCACACCCTGAATCCTCGCGCCGACATCGTTCACGCCCGCTTCGGCCAAATTCCGCTCGCACGCATCCTCAACACCAATCGCTTCGATTTCGAACAGGCGGCAGACGCCCCCGGCTGGCTGCAGGAGCTGCGCGGTGAACACATCCCGGAGACTGAGGAATACGGGATATCGAGCTTCGTCTATCACGCCCGCAGGCCATTCCATCCGGCGCGTTTCCATCA
>CAYRBE010000048.1:0-2616 GCA_964422345.1 uncultured Dechloromonas sp. | reverse complement strand
GCCGGCCCCGAAGCTTGGGTGCGCTATGAAGACCCCTTTCCGCAATGGGCCATCGATGAAGATGAGGAGGAGTGAATCGTGAGCAAGACGATCAAACTGCTGAGCGATGCAGAATTGCTGGCGGCACCTGAAGCCGAATACATGTCCGAAGCGCAGTTGGCGAGCTTCAGGCAGCGCCTTCTGGCCGAGGAAAGCACCTTGCTTGGTGCAGCCGCAGCAACGACCCATCATTTGCAAGAGACGACAGCAGCTCCGGATCCAACCGACCGGGCCAGCGCCGAGGAAGAACACACACTGGAACTGCGCGTGCGTGACCGCGAAAGAAAGCTGCTCAAGAAGATCGCCCAGGCACTGCAACGCATCGAAGACGGCAGCTATGGCTGGTGCGAGGAAAGCGGCGAGCCGATCGGCATTGCCCGTCTGCTCGCCCGGCCTACAGCCAGCCTCTGCCTGGAGTCGCAGGAGCGCCATGAACAACGTAAACGCCAGTTTGGCGGCTAGGAACCAAGATGTCCTCTCAGGAAATTGAACGGCGCATCCCCGTCACATTGCTCACCGGTTTTCTCGGTGCGGGCAAAACAACGCTGCTCAACAACCTGCTCAGCCAGCCGGAAATGGCCAAGGCAGCGGTGTTGATCAACGAGTTCGGCAGTGTTGCGGTCGATCATCATCTGGTCACCAAAATCGATGAAGACCTGATCATGCTCGACTCGGGCTGCATCTGCTGCACCGTGCGTGGCGATCTGACGCGCAGCCTGACCGATCTGTTCATGAAGAGCCTGCATCGGAAAATCGTCCCGATCAACCGCGTGGTCATCGAAACTACCGGCCTGGCCGACCCTGCACCGGTCATCTTCACACTGATGGAAGATTTCTTCATTGCCGAACGCTTCCGCATCGATGGCGTGGTGACCGTGGTCGATGCGACGCATGCTGTCGGACAGCTTGAGCAGCACCCCGAGGCAGTCAAGCAGGTAGCGATGGCCGACCGCCTGCTGCTCAGCAAGTGCGATCTCGCCGATACTCCGGCCATTGAAGCGATCAGCCAGACCTTGCGCCGGATCAACCCCGCCGCGCCACAGATTTTTGTCCGTCGCGGCGAAGTCGCGCTGGCTTCGCTGACCGGCTGCGGCCTCTATGACCCGGGCAGCAAAACGCCTGATGTCGCTGGCTGGCTGGCCGAGGAAAAAGTCCGAGAGGAACGTAACAAAGCACACGGCCATCATCACCACCATCACGATGTCGACCGCCACGGTGCCGAGGTCTACAGCTTCGCGCTAACTTTCGACCAACCGCTGCAATGGGTCTGTTTCGTCGACGCGATCAGCATGGTGCTGCAAGGCATGGGCGACCGCATCCTGCGCATCAAAGGCCTGCTCAATGTAATCGGCGACGACAAGCCACGCGTCGTCCAGTGTGTCCAGCACACCAACTACCCCTATACCCGACTCGACGAATGGCCGACCGAAGCACCCTACAACGACCGCAAGAGCCGCCTCGTTTTCATCGTGCGCGGCCTTGATCAGCTTCTGATCGAAAAAGCCTTCGCCATGTTCTGCGGCGTACTCGACGGCGAGCGTCGTGAAGCCTTGGTCGCTGAAGGAAGGATGAAATGAACATCCGGCTGCACAACACATTGACGCGGCAAAAGGATGTATTCACGCCAGCCGATCCGCAGCGCGTCACGATGTACGTCTGCGGCCCCACCGTTTACAACTACGTGCATATCGGCAACGCCCGTCCGGTGGTCGTTTTCGACGTACTCTACCACTTGTTGTCGCGGCATTACCCGCAGGTGATCTACGCCAGCAACATCACCGACGTGGACGACAAGATCAATGCCGCCGCAGCCACCAACGGCGAGACTATCCGCGCGCTGGCCGAGCGTTATGCCGGGGCCTATCGCGAAGACATGGCGCAGTTGAATGCCCTGCCACCGACCATCGAACCGTGGGCGACCGAGCACATCCCGCAGATGATCGTGCTGATCGAGCGCCTGATCGAGCGCGGTCACGCCTACGTCGCCGAAGGCCACGTCCTTTTCCATGTGCCGTCGATGGCGGACTACGGCAAGCTTTCCGGCCGCAACCGGGAGGACATGATTGCTGGCGCGCGGGTCGAAGTCGCCCCCTACAAACGCGACCCGGCCGATTTTGTGCTGTGGAAGCCGTCCACCGTAGCATTGCCGGGCTGGGACAGCCCCTGGGGTTTTGGCCGCCCCGGCTGGCACATCGAATGCACGGCGATGATCAACACCCACCTCGGCAGCTCGATCGACATTCACGGCGGCGGTCAGGATCTGATCTTTCCGCACCATGAAAATGAAATTGCCCAGGGCGAAGGCGCGAATGGCGGCCAATATTGCCGTTACTGGCTGCACAACGGCTATGTCACGGTCGACGGCGAAAAGATGTCGAAATCGCTGGGCAACTTCCGTACCGTGCGCGACCTGCTGCAGCACTACCCCGGCGAAGTCATCCGCTACGCGCTGCTCGCTGGGCATTACCGCAAACCGCTCGACTTTTCACTCACCGCCCTCGACCAGGCACGGGCGGCGCTTGACCGGCTCTATGGCAGCCTGCCCACCACCGATGCGCCACAAGCAACGGCACGCGC
>CAYRBE010000047.1:0-13182 GCA_964422345.1 uncultured Dechloromonas sp. | reverse complement strand
GCACATGGCCATGACGGCGAGCAGGGCGGTGTAGTAGCCGAACATGCCCCAAGGGACTTCGATGTCCTGAATGGTGGCCCAACCCACTGCGCCGAGCATGGCGAGGAAAACCGGGGTGAAAACCACGATGTAGCGGCCAAGAATCTTGCCCCAGAACCAAGCCGACAGTGACACCGGTAGTGAGAGCAGGTATTCGAATACCCCGGCTTCGCGGTCACCGGCCACTGAGCGGACGGTGGTGATCAGCACAAAAATCGGCAGGATGGCCATGGTCAGCTGAATATAGGTGACGAGCAGGCGGGAGAGGCCGATGAAGCCCAGAACCCGTGATTCGGTCAGGCCAAACAAAAAGAGCAGGGCGACAATGCCGCCGAAGACCAGCGTGTAGATCTGGAACCAGCGGGCGCGCAGGGATTCAACGATATCGAGTTTTGCAGTGAGCCACAGTTGCTTCATTTATTTGCCTTTGGCCAGAATGTGCTGGCGCATGTCGGTGAAATCGAGGCTGCCCGGCATCGGAGTCGATACGGCAGCATAGTTATAGCCCATGGGCGAGGTTCTGGTGATGAACTGGGCGCGTTTGGGTTCAAGCCAGGTCATTTCTTCACGGCTCTTGCTGTTGAAATCTGCGAGCCAGATTTTGGTCGACTGATCAGCCATCCACGGGTATTTCTCGGCTTTGTCCTTGAGCCAGAAGGCAAGGCAGCCAGGGTCGTCAAATTTGAAAGCGGTTTGGTCGGGGCCGCCGCGCAGTTGGGCGGCAAAGCGCCGGTCAGAAATCACCATGCTGCAGCGGACGCAGGTGTCACGGTCCCACTTGATTTCGACCATGCCTTCCGGCCAGCCGTCTTTTTTGCAGCCGGACAGCGCCGCTGCCAGTGGCGTGAGCATCAGGCCGCCAATGCCGAGGCGGCTGAGAAACTGACGGCGTTCAGCTTGGCACATGCTTAGCGCGTGGTTTCGGCCAGCGAGAGGTCGCTGACCAGCGCGGTGTAGCGGGAAATGATGCCGAGGAAGCGCAGGCGATCAGGGCCGGCGATCTGGCCTTCCCAAATCGTGTTGTCTGCGCTGCTGGTAAATTTCCAGCCATCCAGCGCCTTGGCAAAAGCCGGTTCAAAGCGGCTGATGACAATGCGGCAGGCCAGCGTTGCGGTTAGCGAGACAGCATCCTCAACCTTGTCATCGAGAACCACTTTGCCCATGTCCATTTCGATCACCCGGTTAACCAGCGCCGAAACTTCATCAAGGCGGTGGCTGGAGATGATCATCGTGGCGTCTTCAAGGCGCTCAGCCAGCAGGTCAAAGAAAATCTTGCGGGCTTCCGGATCCAGGTTGGCTGCCGGTTCATCCATGACCAGAATCGTGGCATCACGGCCAAGGGCAATCGCGATCAGCAGTTTTTGTTTCATGCCGCCGGAAAGGCGGACAAACTGGCGGGTCAGGATGTCGTCGATGTCCAGACCAAGGCGTTTGGCGATGGTATGGATACGCTGCGGGTCGGTGCCGCACAGTGCAGCGGAGAATTCAATCAGTTGCCCGACCGGCATTTTGAGCGGCGGCGGCAGTTGCGGCACAAAGCCAATGGTGCCGAGTACTTCGGTGCGGTTACTGCGCGGATCGAGACCTTTGATTGCGACCGTGCCATCAAAGGTGTATTCACCGAGCAGGCAGCGAATCAGCGTGGTCTTGCCGGCACCATTCGAGCCGATCAGCGCGACGCGCTCACCGAGGCCGATGTTGAGGGTAATGCCGTCGAGCACTCGGGCGCGACGGAAAGTCTTGGCGACATTATTGAACTGGATCATGGGGCCGAATTATAAGTGGACTGCTACGGTGCACACTGGATTTTGATCAAAAATCAAAGCAGCTTTTGCAGTCCTTTGACTTCAAAACTGAGTGAGCCGGTCGGGCAGGTATCAACACACAAGCCGCAGCGTGTGCAATCCGGGCCGATGGGGACTTCAACATCGACTGCGCGGCCCTTGATCACCGTATCCAGTACATGTGGCACTAGGCAGACCTTGCGGCAGTCACCTTCGTGGAAACAGCCATCGAGTTTGTACTTGATGCGCACCGGGGAAATGATGCCGACCACGCCATAGGTCAGGCCGATTGGGCAGGCATAACGACACCAAGCACGGCGGGAGAAAAATACTTCGAAGAAGAGCAGGGCGAAGACCCAGAGCAAGGCCAGTCCCGGCCCGTAAATCAGTGCGCGGGAAAGAATGCCGGTCGGCGAGATGGCTTCAAAAACGGTGTAGCCGGTGGCTGCTGCAAGCAGGGCAAAAATGATCCAGAACACTGTGCGCAGGCGACGGTCCATGGTCTGATCAGTGACCAGTTTTTTCTTGACCAGAAAAAGGTGGAGTTTTTCTGCCAATTCAGCCAGCAGGTGGTAAGGACAAACCCAGGAGCAGAATGTTCTGCCGCCCAGTAGTGCCCACAGTAATAAAACGGTGCCAGTGCCAATGATCAGATTGTTGATGATGTGCTTGTGCGCCAGCATGACCTGAAGGGCAGAGTTGAGGTCGATCAGGTGAAAGCCGACAAAGCGCGAGGCGGTCAGTGCGCCTTCGAGAATCTGAATGTCCAGGAAGAAAGAAAATGTGAATAACAGGTTGGAAATAATCAACGTAATCCAGCGCCGGTTACGCCATTTGTTCGATTTTTCTTCATGTGCCCGCTGGTGGGCTTTGATCGCCTGCAGGTCGGCCTTGTTGGTCAGGCGCTTCATGACGTGCACTTCTTTGGCACGCTCGCTGATTTGTTCCGGCTTGGTTGGCTCCCAGCCAAACATCACTTTGATTTGCTGGAAAAATCGCCGCTTCAGGATTTGGTCGCTCATACTTTCCACACCTCGCCGGCTTCAATCGTGATTGCGGCCGGTTCAACCGGGCAGATCATCTCGCATACCCCGCAGCCAACACAGGGTTCGTGGACGACCGGAGTTTTACGTTTGCTGCCATCCGGCGCAAAAACTGTTTCTATCGAGATGGCCCCCTTGATTGGACAGGCCTGAACGCAAAGGTCGCACTCGGCGACATCGTAGGGATGGGCGCTGACCTTGATCGGTTTCCAGCGGTCGACATTCATGTAGCGCAACTCACCCTTGAAGTTGGCCCCCCGGGCTTGCCCTTTGAAGCCCTTGCCTTGAATGGCGAGACAGGCTTCGGGGCGGCTCAGGCGGGCAACGCCAATACGTTCGTGCATGTTGAGCGTTGGCTCCGCATCCTTTTCCTTGGCGAGCAGGATGGGCTTGGCTTTGAGTGCTGCACCCGCGCGCACCGGGAGAAAGTCCGGCTTGTGATAAGTCAGTGAGCCAGTCGGGCAGGCGAGGATGCACTGGACTGCGTCACAGGAAAAGTCGCAGGCTTGATTTCGGGCATCAATGTAGGGGGTGCCGACACCCATGCCATCAATCAGATCCGCCAGTTTGATCGCTTGTACCGGGCAGACTTGAACGCATTGGCCGCACTTGATGCAGCTGCCGAGAAAGTCTTTTTCATCGAGCGCACCGGGTGGGCGCAGGCGCTTTTTTTGCGAATAAATAATCGGTAGAAAACCAGAGAGTGCGGCACCCAGAACGCCACCCGTCAGTAGCGTAGTCCGTAAAAAACGCCGCCGGTTGGTTTGCCGTTTTGCCTTGGAAAGTACCGGCTTGGCAATGCTTGGGGATTCTTGTTCTGATTCGTTGTCGCTCATGACTGCGCTAGCCTTTCTGGCTTGACGAAGCGTGGTTTCTCATCACGCAGGATCAGGTCGGGCGAAGAAAACGGGGCGAGGCGCTCGAGGAAGTCGAGTAGTTCCATCACCGGCGAACTACGGAAGAAACGCGCAATCGGCAGTTCCATCCAGATCTGGTCAGAATAAGAGTACAGGTCGTGCGCCAGATCACCATAGCCGTCACTGTTACGATCAAATCCCTGGTAGTCATCCCAGTAGTTGGCTGACCAGGTGTTTTTCGGATTGTTATTATTGTTACCACGGCTGCCATAGGCAACCTGCGTCAGATTGCCTTCAAAGATGTTATCGACCATGTCGTTACCGCCGGTTTCGCTATTGAACATGATGCCAATACCGTTGTAAGCGAAACGGTTGCCGCGAATTTCTATGCTGCTATCCGGCTGGAAAGGAGACAGGTCGGAGCCGATGCCGACCCCGCAGTAAATAATTTCATTATTTTCAACCAGGGTGCCGGAGGCTTCCTTGAAGCCAATCCCCATGCCGGTTGCGCCGGTGGCATGCGAGATGATGTTGTTACGCACGGTACCCGCTTCGGTATACATGAAGTAAATGCCGACTGCATTATCGTAAAACTGGTTGCGCTCAACGATATTGTCGTTGGCAAACATGAAGTGAATCGAGTAGCGGCTACGTCGACCAAGGTTCTCGCGGAAAATATTACGATGCGAATACCACGCCACCATGTCGCGTGAGTCAATGATCTTGTTGCTTTCAACAAGATTGTCGTTGCTGTACCAGAGGCGCAGGCCATCGCCACGCACACCAAGCTCTAGCGGTTTGGAGCGCACCTCGTTGCCACGAATGATGTTCTTGTTAGATTGCTTGAAATCGAGACCGAAAAGACAGTTGTCTAACTTAAGATTTTCGATCACGTTGTGGTCGCCACGAACATCAAGGCAGGAGTCATCACTGTCGTGCGAGTCGCCGGAACCAGTCAGGTGTAGACCACGAATCACTGAATTGCTGGCATTCAGGATCATCACCGTGCCCTTGTCACCTGAGTCGATGGTGACCTGATTGTTGCCTTCGATAATCAGTGGTTTGTCGATGACTACCGGGCCAGAATAAATACCGGGAGGTGGTTTGATGGTTGATCCGGCGGGAGCCTTGTCTACTAGATCCTGAAATGGTTTCAGGCCGTGCACACGCTTGTTGCGTTCGCTGAGCATGAAGGTAGGTTTGGGGCGGTCGACATTGGCTCGTGCCCCCATGCCAGCTGGGACTTCGGTTCTGGTTTCGGAGTTGCCGACAGTGAATACCAGAAGAAGTGAGGTGGCCAGGCTGAGCCTGGCCAGTTGATGCAGACGACTCATTTTGCTTACTCGGCCTGGCCTTCACGCAGTTGTTTGCGGCGGATCAGCAACGCCAGCATCATGCAGACAAAGATGATGACCAGCAAACCATAGCCCCAGTACGGGTAAGAGAAGGTTGAAAACTGTGCAACCTTGCCTTCACCAAATACGGTAGGCATGAATGGCTTAACGGTGAATGCGCCCCACGGGTGCATATTGTGGCCAAAGAACCACAACCAGCCGGCGTAGGTGATGACAAAGAAAGCTGGAAGCAGGGCTGGAACCAGTGCCAGCAGTAGCTGGAACGGACGAATCTTGGCGACCCCAGCAATGACGACGCCCATCAGCGCAATCATTCCGAAAATCACCAGTTGTGAAATGTTGCGGACGTTGTCACCCCATACCTTGATACGGTCCATATCCTTGAAGAAGGTGCCGGATTCTTTCATGTAATCCTGAACATGACTTTCAAGACGGCCCATAACAAACTGATCAACCAGCATCCAGCCAGCCACTGCGGCAAAGCCTACGGCCAGAACCAGCAAACGGGGCTTTTTCTTGGGTAGCGCAAACGCCAGCATCATGACGGCAAAGAAGCCGAAGAAGAACTTGGCCAGCGGTTTTTCGACTGGTGCGCCAGTGGCGATCGGGAACATTCCAACGTAGTGGTTGATCGTATTCATTTCATGAACGCAATCCAGACCTTCTGCATCTTTGTCGACGTTTTTCTTGGCGTCGGTGATCGGGTTGTAGCGCTCATCTTCATGGGAGAGATCTTTTTGAATAATCTCGTTGGCCATGCGGGTGTGCTTTCCGGCGGCACGGCAACCGTTATACACGCCATCAAAATGGAAGTGGATGCGGATGCCATCAGGGAAAGCATCTTCAGGGTAATTGGGGGCGGTCAGTGAAACCCACCAGATCGGTGCAAAATAGGCGGCCACCAAGGCAATAACTGCAATCAGGGTCAAGCCACCAACGATTTTATTTTGTTTTTCCATCATGCTGGTCTCTGTTTTTGTCATTCCGGCAGTGTGCCGGAAATACGCCGTCCACTTAAGTGGACGGCGCTCATGCTTATAAAACGATTACTTCTTCTTGCCTGCTGCTTTCGGCTTACACATATTGCCCGGCATTACCAAGCTAGCCTGGTAGGCTGAAATAGAAATCAGCTGCTCGTTGGTGTATTTTTTGATGATCTTGACCATATCTGGATTGGCATTGCGGCGGTGACCATCACGAATTTCGGTCATTTGACGCAGCAAATATTTGTAGTGCTGGCCAGCCAGAACTGGGTAGAACTTCTCTTTGACGCCTTCGCCGTTCTTGCCGTGGCACTCAAGACACTCTTTTTCGTAGAGTGCTTTGCCTTCAGCTAGACGCTTTTCGGTGTCGGCTGGTGCCTTCCAGTTTTTGTCCATATTGTCGCCTGGCTTCGAATCATACTTGCCGTGTTCGACAGGAATACACAGTTTTTCAATGTAGGCAGCAACGTCAGCAAGTTCCTGTGCATCGGTCAGGGTTGCGGCAAACGGGTACATGGTCGGGTTGTCACGCAGGCCTGCACGGATGTCAGCCATCTGCTTGATCAGAACGGTGGTGTGCTGACCAGCAAGTTGCGGGAAGGTGCCGTCCGGGCGACCGGCACCTGAAGGCAGGTGGCAGGCACCACAGGTTTCATAACCTTCTTCACCTGCTTTGGCGTCGCCCTTTTTGGTCAGGGCTTCCATTTTTTCGCCGCCTTCGGCATTCCATTTGTAATCCTTGCCTTCAATACCCTGGGTTTTAGGTGCCGGGGGGGCAGCAAGAGCGATACCTGCGCTGAGCAGGCCAATCAAAAGGAGTGATGCTTTCATTTTTTTCCCTTTAGAAACAATTTAGGAACGCCACATGCATTGTGTGACAATGTATATCAGCGTTCCTTGATTTAGGTCAGTTACCCATGGATATGGGTGATTTTAGATCACTTGAGTTTCGACAAATAGTCAGCAAGCGCTTTGATTTCTTCGTCGTTTACCAGGTGCATAACGCCTTTCATTGCTGCCGTTTGGCCGTTGTTACGGGCGCCGCTCTTGATGTCCTTCATTTGCTGTTCCGAATAGGCTGCATTTTGGCCAGCAATTTTCGGATAGTTGGGCATCAAGGTCTTGTCACCTTTGGCGCCGTGGCAGGCGTTACAGGTTTTGTCCTTGTAAAGCGCAGCGCCATCCATTGCGGCAGAGGCCGGGGCAGCAAGTGCGCTTAACGCAACTGCGGAGATTAGTGTCATTACTAGTTTCATGGGTATTCCCTCCAGAATGTGAAACGGGGAGCAGAATGACTCCGCTCCCCGCTATTTGCCTTAAGTCAAATCAAGTTTGTTGCTTACTTGACTTTTTTAGCGCCGTTTTGCTCAAGGTAGGTTTTTGCACGCAGACCGATGTCAGCAGCTTTAACCTGGTATTGCCAGATTTGCTCAGACCACAGGTTGGCTTGATCCCAATCTTTCTTGGCGGCAGCTGCATCAGCCTTGCCTTTGGATTCTTTGATCTTGCTCAGCTGGTCGGTTGCATCTTCAACCATGGCGACAACATCCGGGAAGTCCTTGTAGTTGACGCTGGTGATGTAACCAACAACAGAGTCAATAACAACCTGGGTATCAACAACCTTCTTCACAGTCGCCTTATAGTCGGCTTCGGTGTAGTTGGCTTTGGTTGCGCCTTCAGCTTTGGACGGTTTCCAGCCCTTTGGCTTGACTAGCAGGTAACCCTGCATTTCAAGGTGCAGCGCAGAGCAGAACTCGGTGCAGTAGTAAGGGTAGACACCTTCTTTGTCAGCCTTGAACTTGACGGTAACCGTCTTGCCTGGTTCGACAGAGGCATGGACGTTCATGGTGGATACCGTGAAGCCGTGCGTTTCGTCCTGAGCGCGCTCAAGGTTGGTCAGGTGGACCGTGATTTCATCGCCGACATCAGCTTCGATGGTTTCCGGAGTGATGTGTGAGCGAATCAAGGTGCCCCAAACGGTGATCTTGTTGCCCTTCTTCTCGGTGCGTTCCTCACCAGCGCGAACCATGCCCGGATGCGGCTTGTCGGTGCGGGAATCGGTACCCACTTTGTAGCGGACGCCTGGCTTCAGCTTGTCGGCAGAGATAGCGACTGCATAGTGCGGCTCGCCCAGCGGTAGCGGCATGTCGTACAGGAGTTGCATCTTGTCATTGCTGATGTCGATCAGCTGGTGGTTCTGCGGATGCAGCGGGCCAACAGGAACGAAACGGTCAATCGCCAGTTTGTTCAGAGCAACCAGATAGCGACCCTTAGGATCCATCGAGTCACCTTCCATGGTCATCAGGTGACCGATGTTGTAGTGCACGGAGATCTTGTCGAGTACCTTGCCTTCACAGTGGTTCCACTTGACGACTTGTGAGTCGACGTAGAGTGAGGTGTAGGCGATACAGGTTTTAGAATCGTACTGGGTATGCAATGGGCCAAGGCCGAGTTGGACTTGAGCGTGCAGTGCATCTTTCATGCCGATCACTGGAATGCCGTACGGATCCTTGGATTCGAACTTGCCAGCAGAAATTGCGGCCTGAATCTTCTCGAAGGAATAGACGGAAACGTGGGTGTCGAGCTTGCCGGCAACGGTCAGGAACTTGCCATCCGGGGTCACGTCAACGCCGTGCGGTGATTTTGGCTCCGGAACCAGGAAGAGGATGCCTTCCTTGATTGATGTTTCCATCATCAGCACGTCGTGGCCATTGATCTTCTTGGCTTTACCAGCCTTGACGAGTTCAGCAGCTTTTTTCCAGTTGATTACGTGCAGGTAGTCGGTGTCTTTGGCAGAGCAACCGGCTTCATACGGCGGACGGCCTTTTTCAATGCCGCCAACGTAACGCTCGGAACAGAAGGAGTTGGTGAATGACCAGCCATCAGACGGCCCTTTACCAGCGTCGGACAAGTCCTGGCTGTAAGGTGGCAGTTCGAGGGAGAAAGACTGCTTCGGATCGATGCGGCCTTCTTTACGATCAAATTTCCAGTAAGTCACGCCGCCACGATACTTCTCGTTGAAGTCTTCGAGTGGGTAGAACTTCTTGTTCTCGAGTGGTGTCGCGTACTGAGCGGCTTCGATGATGTACTCGGTGTTTGGCGTAACGAAAGCGCCACCGTGTTCGGATTTGTAGATCGGGTTAACCACGATCTGCTTGGTCTCGAAGTCACGCAGGTCGATCACGGCGAGGCGTGGGTTTGCCTTGTCGTTGATAAAGAGATATTGACCGTCGTATTTGCCCTGGGTTTCAGAAATGGCTGGGTGGTGAGTGTCACCCCAGTTGATTTCCTTGCCATCGATGTTGCCCTGACGCAGAACAGACTTTGAGTTTTCATCGAAGCCATAACCCTGCCATGGTTCCGGTGTAAAGACGGCGATGTATTTCAGGATACGCATGGACGGAATACCGTACACGATGACCTGGCCAGATTGACCGCCGGACGAGAAGACGACGAATTCGTCGCGCTTGCCGGTCGGGACGTAGGTCTTGGATGCGGCCAGCAGATCCTGTTGGCTCAAGCCGCGACGTTTCATTACGTCTTGCAGCGATTCGGCTGCCATTGCACCGGCGGCAATGCCGGCTGCAACAAATAGCACGCTCGCTTTAATTGCGAATTTCTTCATATTGATGCTCCCATGAATCAAGAAGTTGTACTTCCTACCCTCCATCGTCGCATGCGACAAATTGTCACTGCGGCAATATGTCGCACACTGTATTCCCCTTCTTCTGTGAAAAAATTGACCACGATCAAAATTATTGTCGGGGCATGAAGGAAAATGGCGCTACTGTCTTCGACTTGAAACCTAGAACCTTCCTTGTGAATAAGAAAATACTGATTGATTTGATAGGCATATTGCTGATTGGGTTGGTGGTCGTGGTTGGCTACAAGTTGTCTCCTTTGCTTTTGCCCAAGGTGGATGTCACGGTGCAGCCTGATCCCCTATGCGATTTGCAGCGTGACTCATGCGCCGTAAATTTGCCGTCGGGTGGCAGAATTGAGCTTGCCATGGGAACAAAACCAGTGCCTATGGTTAAGCCATTTGAGGTGCAGGTTTTGGCGAGTGGTTTTACGCCAAAGCGCATTGAGGTTGATTTCGCCGGGATCGATATGAATATGGGGCTGAATCGTCCTGAACTAAAGTTGAATGGCGATGGTAAGTATGTGGCTGAGGCCAGTTTGCCGGTGTGCATTTCCGGTCATATGGACTGGCAGGTGACGGTGCTGGTTGATGCCGGGGCTGAGCAGATTGCCATCCCGTTTCGTTTTAGTTCGGTGAGCCATTGATCATGTCTGAGCGAATTCTGGTTTTTATTGCTGGTGTGCTTGCTGTGCTGGTTCTTGGGTTGGCGCTGTTCTGGCATCCCGAAACCCCCGAGCGTTCGCTCCCTAAAGCAGCGATGCCCGTGGCAGCAGATTTCACCTTGCAATCAGCTGATGGCCCTGTGTCTTTGAAAGATTATCGCGGTAAGCTGGTTTTGATTTATTTTGGCTATACCTATTGCCCCGATGTCTGTCCGACATCTTTAGCTGCGACGGCGGAGGGGCTGAAAATGCTCAAGCCGGAAGAGTTGGCCAAGGTGGCGATGCTTTTTGTCTCAGTTGATCCTGAGCGTGATA
This sequence comes from uncultured Dechloromonas sp., assembly GCA_964422345.1. Taxonomy (GTDB): domain Bacteria; phylum Pseudomonadota; class Gammaproteobacteria; order Burkholderiales; family Rhodocyclaceae; genus Azonexus. The sequence goes on along the minus strand of CAYRBE010000047.1, from coordinate 2,501 downwards.
CGCCAGCTCGTTTGAAAGAATATGCTGAGTTCTTTCACCCCGGTATTGTCGGTGCGACTGGATCACCGGAGGTTCTGGCTCAAATTGCCAAACAATACGGTGTTTTTTATGCCCGTCAAAAAATAGAGACAGCTGGCGAGGGTTACGTGGTGGACCATACTTCGGAGACTTACATGGTCAGTCCGGATGGTCATCTTGTTGGCAAAATTGCACATGCCACGCCGCCAGGTCAGGTTGTAGCAGAAATTCGTAGACGTTTGACTCCTTAATGAAAGTGAGATTTCCAATGAAACAACTCTCTCTTCTGGCCGCTGGCCTGATGATCTCAGCTGGTGTGCTGGCTGGTGCTGCAGATAATGTGACCGTGCAGGATCCTTATGTTCGTTTGGCTCCGCCGAATGCGCCGGCAACTGGCGCCTTTATGGTGATAAAGAATGGTGGCGACAAAGATGTCAAAGTGCTCAAGGCGGACAATCCGGCTTCCCGTGTGACCGAACTGCATACCCACCTCAATGAGAATGGCGTGATGAAGATGCGTCCGGTGCCAGCCATTGATGTCAAGGCCAAGGGCCAGGCTGTGCTTCAGCCGGGTGGCCTGCACGTCATGATGATCGACCTTAAGGCACCAATGAAGGAAGGCGACGTGGTGCCGATTACTTTGACTTTTGACGATGGCAGCAGCAAGCAGGTTGATGCAAAAGTGGTGCGTCCGATGGCGGCTGGTATGCCGATGGAACACAAGCACTGAAATTTGCCTGTTTTGGGCGGTGCACCGTAGGATGTTCCGCTAAATTGCCCCGGCACTGGTGTCGGGGCTTTTGTTTTTCGGATTGATTTTGATGACTGAATTATCTGCTTCCGCTGCTTTTGATGGCCTCCAGCCAGCCTCGGTCTGGTCACATTTCGCAACCTTGTGTGCCATACCCCGTGCCTCAAAGCATGAGCACGAGCTACGCGATCATCTGAAATCCTGGGCTGATAGTCGCCAATTGACCACGTTGGTCGATTCGGCAGGTAACCTGATTATTCGTAAGTCGGCGAGTCCTGGTCGGGAAAGCGTGCCGGGGCTTGTCCTGCAGGCCCACCTCGATATGGTTTGTCAGAAAAACCGGGATAGTTCGCATGATTTTTCGTCTGACCCAATTATGCCGAGACTGCGTGATGGCTGGTTAGTGGCTGATGAAACGACGCTCGGTGCAGACAATGGCATCGGTGTCGCCCTGATTCTGGCGGCGCTGGAAGATACTAGTCTTCAGCATGGGCCGCTTGAGGCGCTGCTAACGGTCGATGAAGAGGCCGGCATGGGCGGGGCGCGTGGTTTGGCCGGTGGTGTCCTGCAAGGCAAATTGATGCTCAATCTCGATACTGAGGTGTGGGGCGAGTTTTATCTTGGTTGTGCCGGTGGACTGGATGTCAATGTCGAACGCGCGACGACTGGCGAGCCATTGCCGGCCGGATATCAATGCGCTCGTTTGAGTTTGCATGGCCTGCGTGGTGGGCATTCCGGGGTTGATATTCACGAAGGGCGGGGAAATGCCATCAAGCTGCTGGTGCGTGTCCTGTGCGAAATGGCAGGAAAACTCTCTCTGCGACTGGGCGGCTTGCAGGGCGGCACGGCGCGCAATGCGCTGCCGCGTGAAGCATCGGCGCTGATTGCCTTGCCGGCTGATGCCATGCTGCAACTCCCCGACCTGCTGAAACAGATCCAGCAGGTTTTGTGTCAGGAGTTGAGCGGGATTGATGATGGGGTACAACTGGAACTATCGCCTGAGATTTTTGATCAGGTGCTGTCTCAGGGGGAAACTGAGCTCTGGCTGAATACACTCAATGCCGCGCCGCACGGGGTTTTTCGGATGAGCCAGAAGCTGGCGGGCGTGGTTGAAACATCAAATAATCTGGGCATGCTTGAGGTGCGGCCGGGTCTGTCATCGTGCAATTTCATGGTGCGCTCTTTGCAGGATAGTTGCAGCATTGCTTTGGCGAATCAGATTCGCAGCTTGTTTGCGCTAAGTGGGACGGCGGTTGAATTGTCTGGCCATTATCCGGGTTGGACGCCGAATCCAGACTCTCCCTTGTTGGCCCTGTGCCAGCGAGTGTATCGGCAGAATTTCATGGGTGAATCACGGGTTCAGGTGATTCATGCCGGATTGGAGTGCGGCATTATTGGCGCAAAATATCCGGGGCTGGATATCGTTTCATTTGGGCCGACAATTCATGGTGCGCATGCACCGGGCGAGTCGGTCGAGATTGCCTCGGTAGAGCTCTGCTGGAAATTGCTGACGGCTATTCTCGCGCAGATCTGTTAGCGGCCGCGCCAGGCTTCACGTCGGGCAAAGCCGAGTTTGCTGGAACGTTCCATTTTTTGCACAAAGGCGGGAAAGTCGAGGCCGAACTTTGCCCGCAACTCCTTGGCGTAGTTGTGGAGCCAGCGCCAGCGCGGTTCGAAATAGCGCTCCTTAAAGGCGTAGAGGACATGGTTGCCATCATCCGGTACTGAAATG
>CAYRBE010000046.1:0-13233 GCA_964422345.1 uncultured Dechloromonas sp. | reverse complement strand
GCATGAGCCTTTTGCTCAGGCACCTGCGGGGCAAACGGGTCGAGAAAGCCTTTATTTTCCCCGGCTGTCAGCAAACGCCGCTCGACGCCAAGCTTATCCATTGTCCCGGTAAAACCGTAGCCATCCATCAAAACGCCGATAGAACCAATAATGCTCGCCTTGTTGACGAAAATCTTGTCCGCTGCAGCAGCCACATAGTAGCCACCCGAAGCGCACATATCCTCAACCACGACATACAGAGGCTTATCAGGGAATTTTCCACGCAGACGACGAATTTCATCGTTGATGATGCCCGACTGTACCGGGCTACCACCAGGGCTATTAATACGCAGAATGATACCTACAGCATTTTTCTCATCGAAAGCGCTGTTGAGTGCAGCAATGACATTTTCACCATTGGCTTCACCCTTAGATTGAATCACACCATTCAAATTTACCAGCGCAGTATGGCGTTCCTGATGCTCCTTCTCGGCGCCCCAATCAACTACCGCAACCAACACTGTCGTCAGATAAGCAAACCCAAGGAACTTGAAAAATATACCCCAGCGCCGGCCTGTGCGCTGCTCATTCAGCGCAGAGAAGGCCAGTTTTTCAAGGGTTTTTCTTTCCCAGGACGGGTCGGTATTGGAGGATTGGGGATTATCCATTATTCATCTTCTTCTAAAAAAATCTGTCGTTCGATCTCGAAAAGCTTCAGAGGTTTCAATCCTTTTCCCTGACAACGCCCACCAAGACATCTACCCGAATCTGGTGCATAAAGCGCCCCATGAATCGAACAGATCAAGTATACCTTGGATTGATCAAAGAACTCCCCCGGCATCCAATCCAAGCGCGCCGGGACATGGCCACATTCATTCAAATAGCCAAAAACCTGCCCCTTAAAACGAATTGCAAATGCCGGCACATCCTGAGCATAGCGCCGAACAGAAAAACAAAACCCGACGCCACCATCAGCAATTTGTTCACTGTCACAAATCAGGCGTAACGCTGTAGCCACTGATCCAATTCCCCAACAGTATGCAGACAAGCCACCGGGCGATAATCAAGCAGATGATCGTGCAAGTGAGCGCCATAAGTCACACCTAAGCCATCGACACCTGCGTTGATCGCCATCTGAAGATCGTGCGAGGTATCACCTATCATCACCGTTGCTTCAGGTTTAATACCAAATTCAGCCATCAGTTCATCCAACATCTGTGGATGTGGTTTTGAATGACATTCATCAGCGCACCGCGTCGCCTGAAAAAAGACACCCAAACCGGAATGTTCAAGCGCACGATCCAGACCAAGGCGACTTTTCCCTGTCGCAATTGTCAGAATATGCCCCGCCTCCTTCAATCGAGCCAACATTTCTCGAACCCCGGCAAAAAGCGTCAGCTGATGGTCACCTGAAAGGTAATGGTGCCGATAGCGATCCGCCACTTCCGGATAACGCTCAGCCGGCAAACCCGGCACCGCATGACGCATTGCATCAATCAAACCCAGCCCGATCACATGGCGCGCCCGTGCATCATCAGGCACCGGCAAATCAAGGTCACGGCATGCCGCTTGAATCGCCAACACAATCGCCCCGGCAGAATCGAGCAAAGTGCCATCCCAATCAAAAACCACTAGTTCATATTTCACAACGACGGCTCCCTTGCCATAATCCCAGCCAACTCATCGGCGGTGAATTCTCGTGTTTTTTGCCTGTCCACCGTAGCAATATAAGATTTGAATCCATCAGGCATGGGGGCCACAAATTCCAAAGGCTCTGTCGTCAACGGATGGCTAAATACCATGCGCCAAGCATGCAAGCCCATGCGCTTCAAACCATCGCGCTTTAAATTTTTATTCAGCGCAAAGTCACCGTATTTTTCGTCGCCCAAAATAGGGAAGCCCAAATGAGCCAGATGAACACGAATCTGATGCGTCCGCCCCGTTTTCAACTGAGCCTCAAGCAAACTCATATCAGGCCAGCGAGCCAATAAACGAAACACCGTATGAGAAGCCTTTCCTTCAGGATTCACCGACACTCGCCGCTCGCCAGAGTCGGTCAAATATTTATACAGGGGCAACTTGACGTGCTGCGTATTGTTCATCCAACGCCCCTTGACCAACACCAAGTAACGCTTATCAGCCCCTGCTCCGTGCTCTCGGAACATGTCATGAAGCGCCGTCAAAGCTGAACGCTTCTTCCCGACCAACAGCACACCGGATGTTTCACGGTCAAGGCGATGCGCCAGTTCAAGAAACTTTGCCTGTGGCCGTTGCCGCCGGAGCGCCTCAATCACCCCAAAGCTCACACCACTCCCGCCATGCACAGCGATTCCCTCGGGTTTATCAATGACGAGCAGCGCATCATCTTCGTAGATGATAGGTAAATCAACCCGCTGTTTGGCTGCCTCATCGACCTCGTTCTGGGGTCTTTCTGCAATACGAATGGGTGGAATACGTAGGGTATCGCCAACACAAAGACGATATGTCGCATCCACCCTGCCGCTATTTACCCGCACCTCACCACTACGCAAAATCCTGTAAACATGGCTCTTGGGCACACCTTTGCAACAGCGGATCAAAAAATTATCGATTCGTTGACCTTGCTCTTCTTCACTGATCACCACATGAGTGACCGAATTCTTACCAGCGCTGTTCATTTTGAAATATACTGCCTGCGTTTTACGTCTCGGTTTGCAAGAGATTCAGAACCGTCAGACCGTTTGTCTCGCGCCATTGGCGCGGCTGCCAGACGGCAGGCTCCGAAGCCTCACTTGCGCGACGTGCGCAAGCCAAAACAACGTAAAACGACTGGTTAAGTTCACTCACCAAAAGTAGTGATGTTAATGGATTAGCCCGCTGTAAGCACGCACGGATTGCCCGTTGCAGGAATTTTCAAGTCGCGCCTTTCAATAAAAAACAACGCGACAGTTTTTTTGATCAGCACTTTCATCATCGCCTTTGCACTTACATATGACGCAACCCGATAACTGAAACTGTGACTGCCTGCACGGGTCTCTGCAGCAGTGTGCTTTAGCGCGCTGGGAGCCCCAAAAATGAAACGCATGCTCTTTAATGCGACACAGGCTGAAGAACTACGTGTCGCGATTGTTGATGGTCAGAAACTAATTGACCTCGACATCGAATCAGCCGCCAAGGAACAACGCAAAAGTAATATTTACAAAGGCGTTATCACTCGTATCGAGCCTAGCCTCGAAGCCTGCTTCGTAGACTACGGTGCTGATCGACACGGCTTCCTGCCATTCAAGGAAATCTCTCGGTCTTATTTTCAACCCGGTGTTGAAGTTAGCCGCGCGAAAATCAACGAAGCCCTCAAAGAGGGTCAGGAACTGATTGTTCAAGTAGACAAGGACGAGCGTGGCAACAAAGGCGCCGCCCTGACCACCTACGTCTCGCTAGCTGGCCGCTACCTTGTTTTGATGCCTAACAACCCTCGCGGCGGCGGTGTCTCACGCCGCGTTGATGGCGACGAACGCACAGAACTGCGTGAAACCATGGATCAGCTTGAAGTGCCTAACGGCATGAGCCTGATCGCCCGCACCGCAGCTATCGGCCGTCAGGCAGAAGAACTGCAGTGGGACCTGAACTACCTGATGCAATTGTGGACAGCCATTGAAGGTGCGGCCCATCAACAAACCGGCGCATTCCTGATTTATCTCGAAGGCAGCCTGGTAATCCGCGCTATTCGCGATTACTTCCAACCTGAAATCGGCGAAATTCTGATCGACACCGACGAAGTGTACGAACAAGCCCGCGCTTTCATGGATACCGTAATGCCCGGCAATGTTCATCGGGTCAAACGCTACCATGATGACGTCCCCCTCTTCTCACGCTTTCAGATCGAACATCAGATCGAAACAGCCTTTGGTCGTCAGGTAAACCTGCCTTCCGGCGGCGCCATTGTCATTGACCATACGGAAGCACTGGTTGCGGTCGACGTGAACTCAGGTCGCTCCACCAAGGGTGCCGACATCGAAGAAACCGCGTTCAAAACCAACTTGGAAGCAGCTGAAGAAACTGCTCGCCAACTTCGTTTGCGTGACTTGGGTGGCTTGATCGTCATCGACTTCATCGATATGGAAAACCAGCGCAATCAACGTGAAGTTGAAAATCGCCTGCGCGATGCCCTGCGTTTTGACCGTGCTCGCGTCCAAATGGGCAAGATCAGCCGCTTTGGTCTCATGGAATTGTCTCGTCAACGCCTGCGTCCAGCCTTGGCTGAAACAAGCGCCATCCCCTGCCCTCGCTGCAATGGCACTGGACATATCCGCTCAGCTGAATCAGCCGCACTGCATATCCTGCGTATCCTCGAAGAAGAGGCGATGAAGGAAAACACTGGTGCCGTCCATGTTCAGGTTCCAGTCGATGTCGCAACCTTCCTGCTCAATGAAAAACGCCCTGACATTCAGGCGATCGAATTGCGCCACAAGGCAACAATTCTTCTTATTCCGAACATTCACCTTGTTACTCCGGCGCATACCATCACCCGCCTACGTCATGACGACTTGAATAGTGACGATATTCGTGAACCATCCTACAAGATGGTTGATATGCCAGTAGAGGAAGCGGTTAAACAGGCAAATCAACAAGAGGCTGCAAAGCCACGCCAGCAAGCCATGATCAAAGGCATTTCTCCGGATCAGCCTGCTCCGATCGTTGCAGAGAAAACGGTTGCTGCACCAGCTGCAACCCCCGCCCCAACTGAAGGTGGCTTGTTCTCAAAAATCTTCTCCTGGTTCCGTAGCTCGCCAGCTCCTGTTGAAGTAGCACCAGCACCAGAACCCGCGAAGAAGCCTCGAGATGGCAGAAAAGATGGTCGTCGTGACCGCAATGATGGTCGTCGCGGCCGAAACAACCGCACCAACGACGAATCTGGCGAGCGTCAGGATAGAAACAATCGCAACGAACGCAGCGCTGAAAAAGCGCCGCGCGAAGAGGCTGCAGCCAATCCTAGCGAACGCCAAGAACGACGCCCACGCGGTGATCGCAAAGATCGTCAGCGCCAACAACCAGAAGCTGTTGAAAACAAAACGCTCGCTGAAGCATCTGCAGTTCCAAATATTGCTGCAGCCGCCGCTGTTGTTGCCAACCCAGCCCAAGAGTCTAGTGGCGAAGATCAAGGTGCTCGTCGCCGCGGTCGTCGCGGTGGTCGTGGTCGTGGCGATCGTCGCCCGGACTCTGAAAATGCAGCAAGCACCACTCCGGCTCAAGATGTGCAATCTTCAACCTTGCTGAGCGCAGCACCTGCGATCAACATGGAGCCGGTCGTCGTCGTAATACCGGCACCTGCACCGGCAGCTGAAATCACTGAGCCTGTTATTGCATCAACGCCAGCTCCTGCTCCGGCCGTCGAAGTTGCACCGATTTCCGTACCCGTCGCAGCGGAACCAGCGCCTACCCCGGTTATCACGCCAGTTGCAACAGCTGTAATCGAAACACCTGCAATCAAGCAGGAATCAACTCCGATCATCACTCAAGTTGTTGAAGAAGTAACAATTGCTGCAGCACCGGCGATAGACGTAATAGCCACACCCGCAGCTGTTATTGCTGAACCGATTAATCTCGATAAAGTACTGGCCGAAAGTGGGCTGATGATGGTTCAAACCTCAGCACCAACAGTCACCGCTCAGGTTGAGACCCCCGTTGTGAAACTTGGCCGGCCACGTAAGCCAAAAGCTCAAGTCAATCCAGCTGATCAAGAGCCACTAGTAGCAGTCGAAACTGTGAAGTAATCTACATCACACAAAAAAGGGGAGCCGATTGGCTCCCCTTTTTTTATTTCATCAACCAGCTTTAATCCAGACGCTGCTTAATATTCTCAATTAAGCCTTGCGATGCATCCTCAATCATATCGAGGACAAGATCAAAGCCATGCCCTAAACCGTAGTAGGGATCAGGCACTTCATCATCATCAAAATTTTTTGAATAATCCATGAACAGGCCGAGTTTTTCCTGCTGCTCAGGCGTCGCGATACGCCGTAAGTTATCCAGATTACTTTTATCCATCGCCAAAATCAGATCAAAGTAATCAAGATCTTGCCGGGCTACTTTACGCGCACGAAACTGGGAGAGGTTATAGCCCCGAACAGAAGCCGCGCGTTGCGTCCTAGAGTCTGGCGCTTCGCCAACGTGATAACCATGCGTACCAGCAGAATCAACTTCGACCTTATCACCAATGTGATTCATTTTTATATACTGACGCAAGACCCCCTCTGCCGTTGGAGAACGGCAGATATTGCCCATGCAAACCAGGAGTACACGAAAAATCATGAACCGCCATCTCCATCAGTATCATGCCGAACCACACCGAACATCTTTTCTTTTAGCCGGAACAAATCATCGCGTGCAGCAGCAGCTTTTTCAAATTCGAGATTTCTTGCTGACTCAAGCATCAATTTCTCCAAGCGTTTGATTTCCCTGGCTACAGCCTTCTCGTCCATTACATCATACACAGCCTGCTGCTGAGCAGCCTTGAGTTCAATTTTTGCAGACTCAGAATCATAAACCCCATCGATAATGTCCTTGATCTTTTTGGACACCCCGCGCGGCGTAATACCATGCTCAACATTAAAGCTCTGCTGCTTTTCCCGTCGACGAGCTGTCTCTGAGATCGCCAACTGCATTGACCGGGTAATCTTATCAGCATAAAGGATAGCCGTGCCATGAATATGACGAGCAGCACGCCCTATGGTTTGAATCAATGAGCGCTCTGAACGCAAAAAACCCTCTTTGTCCGCATCAAGTATAGCCACAAGCGAGACCTCTGGAATATCGAGACCCTCACGTAATAAATTGATACCAACTAGAACATCAAACTCCCCGAGCCGCAAATCACGAATAATTTCAACCCGCTCGACGGTATCAATATCTGAATGCAAATATCGAATCTTGATACCATTTTCTGCCAGAAAATCGGTTAAATCTTCAGCCATGCGCTTCGTCAGAGTCGTCACCAGAACGCGCTCACCGACAATAATTCGCTGCTTGATTTCGACCATCAAGTCATCCACCTGAGTCGATGCTGGACGTACGATCACCTCAGGATCGATTAGCCCTGTCGGCCGAACCAGTTGCTCTACAACCTTTCCTGCATGTTGATTTTCATAATCAGCCGGTGTTGCTGAAACAAAAACAGTCTGGCGCATTAGCGCTTCAAACTCATTAAATTGAAGCGGTCGATTATCCAGCGCCGAGGGTAGGCGAAATCCATAATCAACCAGATTTTCCTTGCGTGACCGATCTCCCTTGTACATGCCGCCGACTTGGCCAATAGAAACATGCGACTCATCTATGAACATTAACGCGTCGCTCGGAAGGTAATCAATCAAGGTGGGCGGTGACTCACCCGCCTTACGTCCGGACAAATGTCGGGAATAATTTTCAATGCCTTTACAAAAACCGATTTGATCCAGCAACTCAAGGTCAAAACGTGTTCGCTGTTCAATTCGTTGAGCCTCAACCAGCCTGTCACTCTCAATAAAAAACGCTGTGCGCTGCCGCAATTCTTCCTTGATCGCCTCAATTGCCCGCACCACAGTCGCCCTGGGTGTTACGTAATGAGATGCGGGGAAAACTGTAAAACGTAAGGCCTTATGAAGCAGATGCCCGGTCAACGGATCAAAGAACTGCAAATTTTCTATCTCATCATCAAACAAGGAAACTCGAATCGCGTGCTCGGCGTGCTCGGCTGGAAAAATATCAATCACATCACCCCGCACCCGGAAAATACCGCGATGGAAATCAATATCATTGCGCTCGTATTGCATATCGCTCAAACGTTTGACAATTGCCCGCTGGTCCAACCGATCCCCCACCCGCATGGTCAGGATCATGTTGTGATATTCATCACGATCACCCAGACCATAAATGCAGGATACCGTTGCAACGATCAATACATCACGTCGCTCAATCAGGCTCTTGGTAGCAGACAAGCGCATCTGCTCGATGTGATCATTGATCGAGCTATCTTTCTCGATAAACAAATCCCGCGATGGCACATAGGCTTCAGGCTGGTAGTAGTCGTAATACGAAACGAAATATTCGACTGCATTTTCGGGAAAAAACTCCTTAAATTCCGAGTATAACTGTGCAGCGAGTGTCTTGTTAGGCGCTAGGATCAATGCCGGCCGCCCCATTTCAGCAATGACATTGGCCATCGTGTAGGTCTTCCCTGACCCGGTCACCCCCAACAAAGTCTGGAATGACAAACCATCTTCAATACCTTCAATCAACTGGCGAATAGCCTCAGGCTGATCACCTGCAGGAGGAAATGGCTGATGCAGGCGATACGGACTTCCCTCAAAGGTGACAACGGGAATACTGGTCTTCGATTCGCTCATGCTAAAATTCCACGGTTAATTCAAGCGTAGCCATGGTGCTACGCTGACAGTCTTCCTATTATTTCACGGAGTTCTTATGTCTTCTTCGATCTTTGCTGCGGTAGAAATGGCCCCACGTGACCCGATTCTCGGTCTGAACGAAACCTTTAACGCCGACACCCGTAGCACCAAGGTCAACCTTGGCGTTGGCGTTTATTTTGACGACAACGGCAAAATCCCACTGCTCGGCGCGGTGAAAGTTGCTGAAGAAGCCCGCGTCAAGGCATCCCTACCCCGTGGCTACCAGCCGATTGAAGGTGCTCCTGCCTATAACCAGGCTGTCCAGAATTTACTCTTTGGTTCTGATTCTGCCCTGATTGCCAACGGCCAAGTGATTACCGCTCAAGCACTGGGTGGCACCGGCGCACTGAAAATCGGTGCTGACTACCTCAAGCGCCTGAATCCTGAATCCAAGGTTTATATCAGCGACCCTTCTTGGGAAAACCACCGCGCCCTGTTTGAGTCAGCCGGTTTCGTCGTTGAAAACTACCCCTACTACGATGCCGCCACCCGTGGCGTGAACTTCAGCGGCATGAAGGCTTGTTTGAATGGTCTGGCTGCTGGCTCCATCATCATTCTGCACGCCTGCTGCCACAACCCGACCGGCGCCGATCTTTCTGATGCACAGTGGGCAGAGGTTGTCGAACTGTGCCGTGAACGGAATCTAATTCCTTTCCTCGACATGGCCTATCAGGGCTTTTCCAACGGCATCGATGCTGATGCCGTTGCAGTCCGTGCATTCTCTGCATCCGGCTTGCAGTTCTTCGTTTCCAGCTCCTTCTCCAAGAGCTTCTCGCTTTATGGCGAGCGCGTTGGCGCACTATCTATCGTTACTGCCGGCAAAGAAGAATCCGGCCGTGTCATGTCGCAGGTTAAACGCGTGATTCGCACCAACTACTCGAACCCGCCGATTCATGGTGGCGCGTTGGTAGCTGCTGTGCTTTCATCGACAGAGCTGCGTCAGATGTGGGAAACAGAACTAGCTGGCATGCGTGATCGTATCCGCGCCATGCGTACGGGTCTGGTTGATGCCATCAAGGCCGAAGGTGTTGCTCAGGACTTTTCATTTGTTGCTCAGCAACGTGGCATGTTCTCTTACACTGGTCTGAGCGCTGCCCAAGTTGAGCGAATGAAAGATGAGTTCGCCATCTACGCGGTTTCTACCGGCCGCATCTGCCTTGCCGCACTCAATACCAAAAACGTTCAATACGTTGCCAAGGCGATTGCTGCTGTCACTAAAGGCTAAATGCTGAACTCTGCAGCACTCAAGGGCGAGACTTGGTTCTCGCCCTTTTTGTTTTCTACTACCCTATTTCGTGCCAACAGCAGAAATATCGGGCAAAACACCACTTAAACGAACCGGAACCCGCACACTCGAAACAGAAGTCTGCAGGCTGACAGTCATATTCCCGTCAATTCGCCCCTGATTCACCGCAAACTGCCCGAGTGAACTCATCATGCCAGCCTCAAGCTGAACATCGTTAGCCACAAACTGATTTGAGCTAATCACCAGACGCCCTTTCAGGCGTTCAAACTTTGTGGATCCGGCACGCACTGCTGAGGTAGCACTCCGGCGAGCTACCTCACCTAAATCAACGCCATGGAATAAACCCCGCGTGACCTCGGCATCAAGCGTTGCTTCGACGTTCCGCCACATTGAGGCCCAGTCATTACCCGCAGCCCGCAAATGAAGAACCCCAGCCAAGTCACCTTCCAGCTTCATGTTCGGTGCAAATGCCGCAGCAATGCGCTTGCAATCAAGCCGGCTCAGACTTCCATCACCCGCAATAACCAAGCCCTTGCTCCAATCAAGCAGCCAGCTCCCTTTTAACAACCCGCCAAGAAATGTTGTATCCAGATTCTGGATCAACAATTTATCCTTTTGCAGCAAACCATCTGCCTGTAGAGATTCAAAGCTTAAGCCTGAACCCGGCAGTTTCCACCCCAAGCCCTCAATTTTCAGCGCAAGCCCCTGATCGGTTGGGGTTGTAGTTAATTGAATGCTACGGTCCACTGTCTCAAACGCCGCATTTTCAATCCCACCCGATGGCTTAAAACGAATACGACCTGACACATCTCTCAAGGCCAGATCACCCGCGACGACCTGAGATTTCTCAAGACGAATTTCACGGACAATTATTGCGCCAGAGCTTTTACCCCCCCCGACCTGAAACATCGGAAGCGCCAAGATACGATTGCTTGATATCGACGCACCGGAAACATCAACCATACTGATTTCCTTGCCATCACCCAGCAACAGAGACAATGGCGAAGCAATCCGAACCTCATCAACTCGCGAATCAGAAGTCTCGCCAATCGATATTGCCGATAACTTCAGCTTGGGCAAAGGCGAAAAAGAAACCTCAACTTGCCCGATCCGCACCGGCACCTGCAGGTAGCCAGACATCCCACGCTCTAGGGCGGGCTTGTATGAAGCGTAAGGATAGAAAACTGCGCCCGCAACAACACAGACAAACAAGGCAAGCACCCCAGCCAAAACACGTTTGACCTGCTTTGCTGGATGTTTTCCAACCGGAGCTTCATCATCCAAAGCAACTTCAGACTCGACACGAGCCTTATCCGACCCTTTTGCCCCCCCCCGGTCTGTTGGCAAAATAGGTTTCCCAAAAGTCGAAAAATTACTAGCTACACTACTCAAACCACTTCCAACGGAATCACTTGTCGCAGGCGGCTTTTCACCAAAGGTGGAAAATTGTGACAAAGCCGATATCTGCGCTTTACTCACACTGTTTTTTGCCTGAACCCAGGCCGAAACAGCCTCTGCACTTTCCGCAACAAACCCCCCCTCTACCAGTTCCTGTAAAGCACGTTCAACCAAACGTGGGTTACCGATTTTCTTAGACAACTCACCAACACTCAGCTTCCCATCGACCTGAACCAATACCATCCGCAGATTCCGCTGAACCACACGGGTGCTTTGGCGAATAGCTTCATCACCAATCGGCGTCTTTACATAAACAAGCTTAGGATCCATATCAAAAATATTTCTATAAAAATCTCACAAAACACTTGCCACAACAGAGACCCACGCCTATAATGCGGGCCTCTGTTCCTCGATAGCTCAGTCGGTAGAGCGCCGGACTGTTAATCCGTAGGTCCCTGGTTCGAGCCCAGGTCGGGGAGCCAGAGAAAACAAGCATTAGCCCAATCCACAAGATTGGGCTTTTTGCTTTTTGGGTTACTTATAAGCAAGTTCAAAAACCTCTCTATGAAATAGCGACCCATCGTCGCCTTGAGACATGGCTTTGTCAACGCTGACGTTAGCGCCATTCGCGCTGCAGCAAGGCTACCGCCCTGCAAAACAATCAAAAACCCGCGAAAACCATCCAGACGCGCATCAGATACCAACTACAACATGAACATAGCTGAACAAATAGAAGCTTAGATATACCCGCCACGGGAAGCCCCCTATTTTCTCTCCGCAAAAAGCAAAAAGGCCAATCATAGATTGGCCTAGCTGCTTTTTCTTTGGTGCGCCCGGAGCGATTCGAACGCCCGACCCCTTGGTTCGTAGCCAAGTACTCTATCCAGCTGAGCTACGGGCGCACTGTCAGAGCGGCGCATTATACGGGGGAATGCGTAGAATGCAAGCTTTTCAGGAAAATGGGTTATGTCGAGACTTTCCATCCGCATGCCGAAGTATCCAGAATGCTGGTCAAGTTGCGGTTCGTGTGCGAACGGGAATGTGTTCATTCTTGAATTACTGGTCGCCGTTGGCGATGTAATCGAACGTGACGACAACATCCTGACCTTGGAAACCGGCAAGATTGCGCTCGACATCCCCAGCCCATACGCTGGCCGTGTGACGGAGATCCATGTCATCGCAGGCGATACAGTGGATGAAGGCGCTCTCCTGGTATCGCTGGAATCAGTTTAAAGCCAGCCTGAAGCCAATCATGCGGCCCGCCGCACTTCACTTTAGGTATTCGACTGCGATTGCAGTCTGTACTTTCCGTAATTATCGAAAAACCAAGGCCGGTGATTGTTAGCGCTGCCACCAAGCCAGCTAGCATCAGTTTGCGATTGAGCATGAGTGTCCTCTTTTTATTTTGACAACACAGCTATTGCGAACTTCATGCCAGAATTTTTTATTCAATAAATTCAATATGATAAAGAAAGCTGGTGAGATTTTCACCGGAGAAGCGTCGGCAGATCACGACAGCTATTTCACCTTCGGCCCAAAAGATTGATCAATCCGAGGTTTTTCCGCTTATCGCTCAGCGACAAACTCAAGGTCGGTACGAAACATCGCGGGTGTCAGATCGTATTTTTGCAGCAGGCGGTAAAACTCTGTGCGATTCCGCTCGGCAAGGCGCGCCGCATCAGCGACGTTGCCATCGGTCAGCTTCAATAACTGGACGAGGTAATTGCGCTCGAAACGCTGCTTGGCTTCGGCGTAACTCAAAGCATCCATCGACGGCAGGCGTAGCGCGCGCTGAACCAGCGTCAGCGGAATGAGCGGGGTCGAAGTCAGGGCGCAGCTTTGTTCGACCACGTTGAACAGTTGCCGGACGTTACCCGGCCAGGCCGCCGTGGCAAGCGCTTCGAGTGCCTCGGGGGCAAAGCCGTTAACCTGCTTGCCATATTTTCCGCCAAGCAACTGGACGAAATGTGCGGCGAGCAAGGGAATATCTTCGCGCCGCTCGTCGAGACGCGGCAAGGTCAGTGAAACGACATCAAGACGATAGTAGAGATCCTCCCGGAACTGCCCCTGCGCCATTGCCGCATCAAGATCGCGGTGTGTCGCTGAAATCAGACGTACATCAACCGGCTCGGCCTTGACAGTCCCGACCGGACGAACCATGCGCTCCTGCAGCACACGCAGCAGCTTGACCTG
>CAYRBE010000045.1:10852-13263 GCA_964422345.1 uncultured Dechloromonas sp. | reverse complement strand
CGTGAGCGCACCGGCAACATCATGCCGGGGATTACGCCATCAAATACGCATACGACGCGTGATGGCAAATTTGTGACCATAGGCGCGAATGGTGATGCCATCTTCAAACGTCTGATGCGTGCCATGGGGCGGGATGACTTGGCTGAAGATATTGGTTTGGCCGATAACACTGGCCGCGATGCACGACGTGATGAAATTTATGCCTTGATCGATGTTTGGTGCAGCGAGTGGAACGAGGCCGAATTGCTGGCTAAGCTGGAGTTAGCTCAAGTGCCGGCATCAAAAGTCTATTCAGCGCCTGATATGTTCGCCGACCCGCAATTCATCGCGCGGCAAATGATTGAATCAGCCAAACTTCCTGATGGTCGGGTGTTCAGCATGCCGGGCATCGTCCCGAAACTGTCGGAAACACCGGGAGGGACCGAGTGGATCGGTCCTGAGCTTGGCGCTCATACGGATGAAGTGTTGCAGACCTTGGGTTACGACCCAGCGGCAATTGCCAGACTGCGAACCGCCGGGGCGGTTTGATCGCAGTCTGGTATTTTCTTAAAGCTTGAAGCGCCCGACTTGTTGCTTGAGTTGCTGAGCAATTTGCTCAAGATGGTCTGCTGCATCTGCGGTGCCACGAATCGTGATCGTTGTTTCCTCAACCATCTGGGCGATTTCTTCAACTCGCTGGGCGATTGAGGTGCTGGCAACGCTTTGCTCGCGGGTCGCACTGGCGACATCGCCAATCCGCTCAAGAGTGCGACCGGCACCATCTTCAATGCCGCGCAAGGATTCTGAGGCGTGGTTGGCGAGTAAAACACCTTGCTCAACTTCGGGTAGCGCCGCACTCATGGCTTCTACCGCGCCCACTGTGTCGCTTTGAATCCCCTGAATCATTTGCTCGATTTCAGTCGTTGCGGATGACGTTCTTTCAGCCAGTTTGCGGACCTCGTCGGCGACCACCGCAAAGCCTCGACCCTGCTCACCGGCGCGGGCGGCTTCAATTGCAGCATTGAGCGCCAGGAGGTTGGTTTGGCCGGCAATATCCTTAATTACGTTGGCGATTGAAGAAACTTGTTTGGCTCGCTCTTCAAGGGCACGAATACGGCCTGAGGCATCAGTGACGGTCGTCGCAATTTTCTGGATGGCGATCGTAGCTTGACCCACTCGTTGAGTGCCTTCGGCCGATAGGGTCATGGCGTTGCGAGAGTCATTTTCGGTATCGCGCGCGCTGTCTGAAATATGGGTAGAGCTGACGGTGAGTTCTTCAATTGCAGCCGCCATTGCTGAGGTGGCGTCAGTCTGGTGATCGGCTGCTTTCGAAACCTCAGTTGAGGCATGTTTGATTTTCTCTGCATTTGAAACCAACTGATTGGCATTCGCGGTCAGTTGCGTCATCAGGTCGCGGAGTGATTTGACCATGTCATCCAGTGCAGCCAGTAGGCTACCTTTGGGTGCATTACCGACGCTTGCTGTCAGGTCGCCATCCGCAACCCGGCGCATGATTTCAACTGCCACATTGGGTTCGCCACCCAGTTGCCGCAGGACGCTACCGCCGACTTGCCAGCCGATAAAAACTAGTAGGATAAACAGGCCGAAGGAAATGCCGCCTAATAAAGTCGCTGCTTGTTTGTACTCGCGCTCAACGTCATCAATGTAAATGCCGGTGCCGACGACCCAGTTCCATGGGGCGAATAAAGCTGCATAGGAAAGTTTTGGTTCTGATGTCTGCTGGCCTGCTCTGGGAAACCAGTATTCGACAAAGCCACCGCCGGCTTGGCCGGCTGCAATTAAGTCCTTGACCAGAAATTTGCCGTTGGTGTCCTTCAAGTCCAGCTTGTTTTGTCCTTCTACTGCTTGATTTCCGCCATGTAGGAAATACACGCCCGATGTATCAAAGCCGAAGTAGTAGTCATCTTTCCCGTAACGCAGGGGGCGCAAGCTATCACGTGCTGCCTTTTTGGCATCCTCCTCGGACATTTTGCCAGCGGAGAACAGCTTGTGGTGGTGAGAAATTATGCCAAGGCTTACTTCAACCAGATTTTTTGTTTTCTGCTTACGATCTTCCAGCATGCTGGATTTAAGCTGAAATAGGGCTGTAAAACAGAGTGCTACCAAGCCAACCAGCATGAGTCCTATTAGTAATTGGATGCGGGTTGATACGCGTAATGACCCCATGATTTATTCTCCTCTGTCCCGTGTCTCTTGTTTTGGGTGTTTTTTAAGTATGACCTACGAAATAATCATACGCTTCGAAGAAAAAATAATTGCTGTATTTTTGGGGCGTGCCAGAAAATTTAACGGAGCCTGAAGCGCAGGGGTAAAACGGCTTCGCGTGGGGCGTCGGCTGGTAGCGAGCGAATGCTGCGGACGTTGCGTAATGCGGCTTCGTCAAGGATTTTGTGACCACTACTTTCCTCAAC
>CAYRBE010000045.1:0-10752 GCA_964422345.1 uncultured Dechloromonas sp. | reverse complement strand
GGCGGTTTGGGTGGTGGCGTTTGGTCCAGCAACCATGGCAGTCCATGCAACAGTAGTGAGGCAAGCACGGCGAGCAATAGCGGATATTCGTTCCGGAGCATGAGAAAATGCGGGCTGGCCAATGGAGATGATTACCTTGATGAAGCACGGGTTAGTAAAACAACTGGGCGTAATGATAATCGGGATAGGCTTGCTATTGCCGGCTTATGGTCAGTATGGCGGCGGTAATCCGGGAAATTTGCCGACCCCGGTCAGTTTTGTAAACAAAATGGAATTGGGTGATCTTGCTCAGGCAACAGAGTGGCTTGATGCCGGTTTGCCGCCAGATTTCATGGGTAGCCGGACAGGGACGGGTTTAATGATTGGCGCATGGGAAGGCAATATGGAGCTGATGCGTCTGTTTGTCTCGCGTGGGGCTGATATAAACAAAATGAATAGCAATGGTGAAACGCCCATTGTGATGGCGGCTTGGCGGGGCAATCTTGAAGCGGTTAAATGGCTACTTGAGCGCGGCGCGCGTGTCAATGCGCCGCGTCGTCAGTGGTCAGCCTTGCATTATGCCGTGTTCGCCGGTCACAACGAGGTGGCTGAATATTTAATCGAGCAAGGTGCCGATATTGACGCTGAAAGTACCAATGGTTCGACCGTGTTGATGGCGGCAATTTACGAAGGCAAGGTAGATCTGGCGCGTAAGTTGATTGAAAAAGGGGCGGATCGCTCGCCTAAAAATGACTGGGGTGATGGCGCACTAGAGTGGGCGATGCGCTATAACCATCTGGAAATTGCCCGGATGGTCACTAACCCTGAAGAGTTCAATATTGCTGTTAGTCAGCCCAAGGAAAAATGGGGCACTTCGACACGTTCGATGCGGATGTCGAAAGAGCTGGAGAGCCTGCTGGCTATGAGGGAAACCATCGTTCAACGCGGCGGGGCGACCGCTTCGATTGATAAGCGGATCGCTGCTGAGCGGGTCAGGATTGTTCGTGCTGAGTTTGAGCGCAAGGCGCCGCCGGCGCGTGCAGCGACACTGGAGGTTTCGGCTAGTCGAAGTAATCCGCAGGAGCAGTCAATGCAGGTTATTTACGATGACAAGGGTAAAGCTGTAGGTTACAAAGTGCCGGCTGCAACCTACTTTGGTACGCCGAAAATGCCGCCGAAAGGGAATGTTAAAAACTACTGATCAAGCGGCCGGTTGCGAACTTCAGGCAGGAAAAATACGCCGATTACGGAGGCCAGAATCAATAGTGCGGTTGGATACCACAGGCCGGCCATAGGATTACCGAAGTGGATGCCGAGCCAAGTGACCATGAAGGGCGACATGCCCCCTATCCAGCCGGCAGAGAGATTGTGTGGCAGGGCAACGGCGGTGTAGCGCGTACGGGCTGGAAATAGCTCAGGTAACGTGGCTGTTTGCGGGCCGGTCACGCAGGCAAGCGGGATGACCAGAACGAGCAGGAGCAGGGTAATCATCGTGGTATCGGGCGTGGCTTGCTGGCCGTAGTGGAGTAAGCCTTGGAAAACTGGAAAAATTGCCAGTGCACCGGTGATCAGCCCGGTCAGTAGTACCGGGCGGCGGCCTATTTTGTCTGAGAGCCAGCCACAGAATAGGGTGGCGGGGAATAACGCCAGGGTGGCGATCATGACTAGCGAGCTGGCTTGGGCTGCCGGCAAATTAACCACGGTTTTGAGAAATACCGTGGTGTAGACCTGAGTTGAGAAAAACAACAGCGAGCCACCGGCGGAAATGCAAAACAGCAGCAAGCCCATGCGGCCAAGGGTTTCGCGGTCACGGAAACAGTCACGCAACGGTGTTTTGGCCAAAGCATTTTTTTCCCGTAACTGGCTGAATACGGGCGATTCGTGGAGGTTCATGCGGCTCTTGATCGAAATCGCCAGTAGCAGCGCCGAGAGTAAAAATGGAATCCGCCAACCCCAGGATTTAAAGTCGGCGTCATCGAGAAAATGTTGCAGGATGACAATTTGCAGGGTGGATGCCAACATGCCAAGCGGCCCCATTAATTGCAGGACACTGGTATACAAACCGCGTTTTTCTGCCGGGGCGTGTTCAGTCAGGTAGACCGCAGCGCCGCCGATTTCGCCGCCGACCGAGAGACCTTGCAGGATGCGTAGAAAAAGCAGGAGCGCGGGAGCCAGTAAGCCGACCTGTTCATAGGTTGGGAGTAGCCCGACGCACACGGTGGAAACACCCATCAGGACAATGGTCGCGAGAAAAATCGTGCGCCGTCCGTGGCGGTCACCCAGTGAGCCGAATAGTGCCGCGCCCAGTGG
This sequence comes from uncultured Dechloromonas sp., assembly GCA_964422345.1. Classification (GTDB taxonomy): domain Bacteria; phylum Pseudomonadota; class Gammaproteobacteria; order Burkholderiales; family Rhodocyclaceae; genus Azonexus. The sequence continues at coordinate 8,463 of CAYRBE010000045.1, read as the reverse complement.
GCGGACGATCATGCCCACCCCAAAGGTGCCAAGGCTCGCCAGTAGTGCCGCTACCGGGTCAGTGTCTGGAAAAAACAGGACGCTGAAATAGGTCGCCAGCGAAGCAAAGGTCAGAAAATCATACCATTCGAGGAAGGTGCCAAAACAGGCCGCAACGACGACTTTTTTCTGAACGGTTTTCTGGGATTCTGGCGAGGTCATGGTGCAATTTTTGATTAAAAACAGGATTATCGCCTGCCTAGGACTTTGGTCCAATTGCAAACTGTTGAGTCGTGATGCAGACTGTGGTTATCACCTGAAGAAGGAGTCGGCATGCTTTACGTTGGGAGAGATAGCCAGGGTCGGATTTGCGAGTTGCACCCTATGCCACTTAGCGGTGCCAAGGAAGGTTTGGCGGCCGATAATCCTGAAGTACTGCAGTTTATTCATGCCCGTTGGCGGCAGAATGAGCTTTCAGATCTCGATCGTGATTTTGTTCGGGCCATTGAGGACACCATCGAGTTATTGATCTCTAAAGGGGTGATTCTCTTTACTGATTTGCCCGGACGGGTTCAGGAAAAACTCCTGCGCCGCAAAGAGATTCGTAGCCAGAGCTTTTACGCTAGTGCTTACGACGATAACGACAACGACGTTATCAAGTTTTGATTGTCGGGACGGCCGGCGCTGTCCTTAGTCGTTAACCGTCATCACGGCTTTGACCAATTCAGCGAGTGTGCGCACGCCCATTTTGTCCATGACACGGGCGCGATGGGCTTCAACAGTTTTCATGCTGATGTCGAGTTCGTCAGCAATTTGTTTGTTTAACTTGCCTTTGACGACGAGCTTCATTACTTCACTTTCCCGCTGAGTCAGTTGTTTCAGGCGATGGGCGATGGCATCGTCACGGGTGCGGCGGGTGTGTATTTGTGCATCAAGCTCAAGGGCTCGCTCAATGCGTGAAAGTAGCTCTTCGTTATGGAAGGGCTTTTCAATGAAGTCGCAGGCACCGCGCTGAAGTGCGGCGACTGCCATTGGGACGTCGCCGTGGCCGGTGACAAAAATGATTGGCAGTTTTGAACCCAGTGAGTCCAGCTTTTCATGCAGTTCAAGGCCGCTCATCTCGGGCATGCGAACATCGAGCACGATGCAGCCGCGCATGTCATCCCGGCGTGCGCTAAGGAAGCTCTCCGCAGAATCGAAGCAGGCAACTTTGTAGTCTTCGCCTTCGAGTAGCCAGGTCAGCGAGTCGCGCATGGCTTCATCATCATCAACCACAAAAATGGTTTGTGTCATTGTCAGGCCTCGTATTCTTCGATCGGGACGGTGAAGCGGAATATGGTACCTCCATCCGGCCCTGCTTCAACCCATAAGCGGCCTTGATGGAATTCAATAATTGAGCGGCAGATGGCCAGACCGATACCCATGCCGTCCGGTTTGGTTGTGAAGAAAGGCGTGAAAATCCGCTCCATATCTTCTTCAGCAAGGCCGCTGCCATGGTCGGCGACGGCCACTTCCAGCATTCTGTCATCAATCACTTTGGCTGTAATGCTCAGGTGGCGGCGATCAAATGGCACATTGTTCATGGCTTCGATGCCATTTTTTACTAGGTTGAGCAGGACTTGCTCAATCATGATCCGGTCGACGACGATACGCGGCAGGTCTTCCGGAATATTCAGCGTGATTTGTGTGCCCGAGCGCTGCGCTTCGATATCGGTAAAGGCGCGGGCTTCGTCCACGAGTTCATGGATTGATACAGGCAGACATTTTGGGTCGCTCTTTTTGACCATGTCGCGCATCCGGCGGATGATTTTGCCGGCGCGTTCGGCTTGATCCGCCGCTTTTTGCATTGCGGTGAGCAGGTCTTCAAAGCGATAGTTTCCAGCCTGCATGCGCTTGATGCAGCCGGCGCAGTAGTTGGCGATAGCCGATAACGGCTGGTTTAGTTCGTGGGCCAGCGACGAGGCCATCTCGCCCATGGTGATCAGGCGGGAAGTTTGTTCCAGTCGTTTTTGTTGTTGCTGGGTGACTTCGTCGATATGTTTTTTGTCGGTGATGTCAGCGGCAATCTGGACACGGACGGTGCGTCCGTCCATCCAGCGAATGGCGCGTTCATGCAGGTGATACCAGTGGCCGGAGAGTCCGTGCTGGATTTCGCCATCAAACAGTTCTTGCGGCAGATCTTCGCTGGTCAGCAAGTCGGGGCTGCAGTTCAGTGATTCGTCTGGCGGGCGGCAGGCTGCGGTGACGAGAGCAGAGTTGCGCCCGACGGCATCAAAGCCAAAAATGTTCTGGAAGGCACGATTGGCAAAGAGAATTTCACCGGTTTTGACATCGGCTACGTGCACGGCGGTGTCGAGGCCATCAATGACCGTGACAAAACGCTCATGGGCTTGTTCCAGTTCAACCCGGACGCGCTTGGGTTCGGTGATGTCGTTCATTGAGGCGATCCAGCCGATTTGACTGTTGTTGCTGTCGATCAGTGGCGAGAAATAGAGGCGGACATCAAAGCGCTCACCATTTTTTCGCATGATGCGCATCTCGAAGCCACCCGAAGGTGCCTGCCCCGCCAGTGCTTGATCAATATTGTGCTGGAGTTGATTAAATTCTTCGGCTGGCCAGTAAGGATAGGGTGGGGCAATGCCGATCAGTTCAGACTCGTCAAAGCCGGTCATTCGGCAGAAGGCCGCATTGACGAAGGTGATTCGGCCTTCCAGATCGATTGCACGCATGCCGGTAATCAGCGATTGCGACATGGCTTGACGGAAGGCGTAGGCGGCGCGAAGTTGTTCCTCGGTTTCGGCTCGATGCAGGGCGTGGCGGCGCAATTGAACCAGGGTTGCGGTGGCGACCAGGGTGAGAAAAATAATTAGCCCGGCAGGGACAAAGGTCAGCCATGCACCGCTGCCACGATAGGCAATGATATTCAAACCAAGGCGGTTATTAGGTAAGTCCAGACTGATTTTTCCGGAGAGTTTCTGGTCCGTTGGCCGAATCGTTGAATTGGTGAATACCTCTTGGTCATTCGCGTCAACCACCGTCAGGCTGTAGCGTGTTGTAAAAGCTGCGGGCAGGGTGGCGCGCAGCAAGGGTTCTAGTGATTGAATCATCACAAAGGCACCGATGTCGGCACTGCCTTGCTGGACCGGATAGATCAGGTCATTGGCCGTTTGTTGATTGGTGCTGGGGTAGTTGTTCGAGAATAGGAGACGCCGCGTTCGCAAGGCCTCTTGCAGGGCTTCCATGCGTTTGTCTTCAATTTTTTCGCCGACAAAGGTGGCGGTTGCTTCATGGGGCGAAACCCACTCCACTTTGCCATCGGTGCTGACCCAGGTGATGGCGTTGATTTCCGGGTGTTCGAGGACGTAACGGGCAGCTCTAACCTGAAATGACTCATAGGTGAGCTGCTTGAATTCCTGCTCCCTGCCGAGTTCGGCCAGAAAATCCTGGTGGCCGTGGAGGCGGTTTTCAATTGTGCGCTCTGCCCAGTGCATGTCACCTTCAAGCGCGGCGCGCGCGGTGTCGTGTTCCCGCCATTGCAGCAACGCGGTGACAATGAGCATGGCCAAGGCAAAAAAACCGATGGCGACGTAGGGTGCAAGCCAAAGCCAAGGCTTCTTGCTGGGGGCGGGTGGTGGTCGTACAAACATCAATCTATTTTTCGCCCCGAACGGCTTCTCGGCCATAGGTACTTACCCTAGGTTTGCTAAATTGGTTTTTGCCATTTTTGGCTGGTGCACCGTAGCATTCGCCTGAATCGGCTGGTGCTGTGTTGCTCAGCTAGGTCGATTTTTCTGGTGAGATCAATGGCAACGTAATTCTGAAGGTGCTGCCCTTGCCGAGTGTGCTGTCGATCTCGATGCTGCCGCCGAGTATGCCGGTAATAATTGAATGCACAATATGCATGCCCAGACCCGATCCGCCTTGGCCAAAACGGGTGGTAAAGAAGGGGTCGAAGATATGTTTGAGCGTGTCATTCGTCATGCCACAACCGTTATCACTGCATTCGATCACGGCCTGCTGGCTGTTGCGTGCATAGCAACGCAGGGTGACTGTGCCGCTGGCGTTGTCAGGGAAGGCATGGAGCAGGGCGTTAAGCGCAATATTGGTAATCACCTGACCGAGTGGGCCGGGGAAACTGTTCATTGGAATGTTGTGCCCCGGTTCTTGGATGAGTGTGACTGGGGTGGTTTTGAAACTGGGGCTGATGGAAGTCATCACATCGTTAATCACCTCGGCGAGTTCAAACTCGCGGCGCATGTCGGTGGTTTGGTCAATGGCCAGTCGCTTGAAGTTCTGAATGATTTCTGCGGCACGCGCGATGTTGCGGCCAACAATTGCTTGTCCCTCACGCGCCTGAGTGACGATGGACGATAGCTCGGAGCGTCGTAAAGCACCGCTTTCAACCATCTCTTCAAACCGGATTTGTAGTGCGTCAAGCGAGGTCACTACGGTCAGCGCATTACCCAGCGGGGTATTCAGTTCATGGGCGACACCAGCCACCAAGCGACCCAGTGAGGCGAGCTTCTCTGATTCGATCAAGTGTTCCTGAGCCGACTCCAGGGAATTGAGTGTTGTCGAGAGTTCCTTGTTGGCTGTCTGAAGTTCGGTGGTGCGCTCAGCAACCCGGCTTTCGAGCAGACTGGCGTGCTGGCTTAGTTGTTCATTCTTGTTTTGTAACTCGTCAAAAGTCTCAAGTAGCCGCCTGCGCATGGTTTCCATGGCGACAGCGACGCTCCCGATTTCGTCGTCACGCTCGGCTTGAATTGGGGTGTTCAGGTTCTTGCTTGAGAGCGCGAGTGCCGCATTGGTCAGTTTTTCGATCGGGCGTAGCAGGCGACGACGTAGGATGATGGTGATGCAGGTCAGCGCGATCAGCAAAATGATCAATAGGCTGATGAAATTACGTTGTAGCTGAGTCCTTGATCTATCGAGGTAGGGGGTCAGCGTCATCGTGACATGCGCCTGACCGATCGTCATGCCGTCACGCATGATGTCTTTACTCAAACTTGAGGTGGTGTCAGCCGAGACAGACTGTCGGTAAAGCTCAACAAAGGGCGTGTTATTGACTGCTTCAGTGACAATGATCGAGACGAAATGCTCATCCTTGATCATGGCACCGACAATCGCCTCAGCGCTGGGTGTAGAAAACTCCCATAGCGGCGTACTGAGTGAGGCGGCAAGTACTTCAGTAGCCCGCTCAAGGTCATTTTTGAGCGTTTGTCGCGCATGTTGTTCGGCATACCGGCTTTCCATCACGAAGGCGATCATTGCCGGAATGGCCAAGGCCAGAAAAACGCTCAACAAGACAGCAAGTTGCAGTGTGATTGGGCGTAAAGCCTTGTCTGGCGTGGCTTGATTTGATTCTGCCAAGCTCATTTTTCGTTGCCACTACCCGTCAGCATGACAAAACGCCCGTTTTTGATCGTGCTGGTGAAGGCCGCGCGCACTGCGTCACCATTCGCATCAAGTTCAATGGGGCCTTGTAAGCCTGAAAAATGCTTTTGCTTGATGAGTGCCGCCTTCAGACCATCGCGCTTTGGGTGTTTTGCCAAGCCATCAAGGACGATGGTGGTAGCGTCATAAGCAACTACCGCAGCGTAATCCGGGGCGCGCTTGAAGCGTTGCTGATAGCTTTCGGCAAAACCTTGGTAGCCGGGTGAGGTGTCGGCTAGATTGTGATATTGCTCAACCAGTACGCCTTCTGCGGCAGCGTCAGCCTGTTCTGGTAACAGACGATTAGCAGCCCAGGCGGAGGTGGCGAAGCGCAGCTTTGGGTTACGTTCATATAGCTGCTTGATCAAGGCTGCCGCTGATTTTGAACTACTCGCCATGGTGACCAGATCTGGCGTGGTTGCAGCGATCTGATCAGCTAGGTTGAAGTGTTCCTGCGCTACCTTGGAATTGAAAGCAATGCTATTCACTATCGGGGTACCCGCTGCCTGAATAGCCTTGCTGTAATCCTTAGCCCAGTTTTCAGCGTAATCCCGATTGGCCATGTCATAGACCACGGTCACGCGCTCGGGTTTGAGGAGCTGGTAGTGCTGGTTGGCTGAATAGGCGCCATAGAAATTAGTTGCCGCAATCGCCCGCAGGAAGAAATCATCTTTGCCGCTAAGCTTGTCTGTGACGACCGTGCCACCCATCAGCACAATACGTTCGGCATCGGCCATGGGGACCAGTTCGCCGGCCATGGCGCTGGTCATCGGGCCGACGATGGCGCTGACCTGTTCGGTCAGTAGTTCCTGCATTGCGGCTTTGGCTTTGGCAGCGTCGTGGCCGTCATCACGGACAATGAGTTTGACCTCACGCCCATTGAGGCCGCCTCGGGCATTGCGCTCTTCGACGGCGAGTAGGGCACCGTTGAGTCCGGCGGAGCCCAAGTCAGAAAAAGCGCCAGTCTGTCCGCTGATGAAGCCTACTTTTATAGCTTCGCCCGGGCCGCATGCGCCAAGCAGCAAACTGCTGAAGGTGAGCACTGCCAGACGTAGAGAGATCATGGTTTGACCTTGTTTTTTGAGGCAGTCGGAGCGGCTAACGGCGCATAGAAGTATTGACGGTAGTTGAAATCAAGGTTTTTTAAAAGTGGATTTTCAATCCAGAAAATTCGTCGTTTTTCGAGTTGAACAAAGTTGATGCTTTTTTCGTAATTGGTTTTCCAGAGCTGCTGCAAGCTGCCGTCGCGGTAGGCGATGAGCAGGCCTTCTTCAATTCGTTTGGCGGCTTTGTCATTGTCCTTATGGGTGAAAAAGAAGCGCGGTAGCGGGTAGGCCAGCGAAAACGATTCGTCGTAGCTCAGGCCGGGAATGTCGCGGTGCGCTTCGTATTCTTCCAGGAGCTCATTGGTGCCACGGCAAAATAGATCGAAGCGTTTGGCTGCGGTCATTTTGAACAGGCTTTCGTAATTTGCGGCGGTAATGACATTGAAGTTGTTGTAACGCAAAATTTCGACATCTGCCCAGCCAGTTCCTTGGCCCATGCTAAATTTTTTCAGGTCTTCAAGGCTCTTGATCTCGGCTAGTTTTGCTTTGGTTTCCGAGTGAGTGAAACAGATGCGATAGCCGACAATGCCGAGGTCCACCGGGAATTTTGCGAACACCATACTTTTTTGCGTCACCAGTATTTCTTCATAGCTCAGTTTGATGAAAAAATTCGCATATTCATTTTTGCTTGCGGCAAAAATAGCCCGTGGGAAGGTCATTGGCGGGCTCGCCTGAAGCCGGTAGGGGCCGTATTTTTCTTTGGTTTTTTCGAGTGCCAGTTTTAATACGGCGTTGTCGTAGTGGTAACGAACATCGGTTTCACTTTCGCCGACCCGTTGGGTAAAAACGGTTGTTTCAGCGGCGCTGGCTGTGTTTAAGGTGAGTAGGCATGCGCCGGCAATGAGCAGCGCTGTCATGGCAGATTTCAAATGCAAACATTGTATGGTTGCTTGTTTCATATCTTCCCTCTCATTTGTTACAGTTTCTATCTGATAAGCGATATTCGCAAGCATTTATCCTTTACTTGGTGGGCATTTTTGTCGTTTTTGCGTGTGCACCGTAGCACTTACTTATGTAACAAAAATGGGCAATAAAAAAGCGCCGGGGTAACCCGGCGCTTTGGTCAAGCGACTGCTTGTTGATCTGGCTTAGGCCATTGCTTCGTACAGTGGCAGGGTCAGGAACTCCGGGTATTCCGGGGTTAGTGACATTTGATCAAAGATAACCGCAGCTTGATCGTAGGAAGCGGTGTCTTCGCCCTGGGCGGTGACGGTGGTTTTTACTTTGGCCAATTCCTCAGCAATCATTGGGCGAACCATTTCAACGGTGACTTTGCGGCCGTCATCGAGAATGCCCTTGGGCGAAACCACCCACTGCCAGACTTGCGAACGGGAGATTTCAGCGGTGGCTGCATCTTCCATCAGGTTGTGGATCGGCACGCAACCGTTGCCGGCCAGCCAGGAACCGAGGTAATGGATGCCGACGTTGATGTTGTTACGCAGACCAGCTTCGGTGATCGGGGTGGATGGCTGGAAGTCGAGCCACTGAGCCGGGCCGAAATTGCCGGAAACCTGCTTGTCCCACTGGTTTGGACGGTCGCCCAGAACCTTGACGAATTCTTCGTGGGCGATGGCAACGAGGCCAGGGTGAGCCACCCAGCCGCCGTCGAAGCCGTCGTTGGCATCACGGGTTTTGTCGTGGCGAATACCAGCCAGCGCTTTTTCGTTGGCAACCGGGTCGTTCTTGATCGGGATCAGTGCCGACATGCCGCCCATCGCTGGTGCGCCGCGCTTGTGGCAAGCCTGAACCAGTGCCAGCGCATAGCCGCGCATGAACGGTACTTCCATCGTGATGGCGCTACGCTGTGCCAGACAGAAGTCCTTGTTTTTCTTGAACTTCTTGATGCAGGAGAAGATGTAGTCCCAGCGGCCGGCGTTCAGTCCGGCTGAGTGGTTGCGCAGTTCGTAAAGGATTTCTTCCATCTCGAATGTGGCGAGAATGGTTT
>CAYRBE010000044.1:0-13554 GCA_964422345.1 uncultured Dechloromonas sp. | reverse complement strand
AAACAAAAAGGCCGGTATTAAACCGGCCTTTTTTATGAAACAACGCTTAAATAATTAAGCTGCTGATTCTTCGATTTCCACAGCCTCAGTAGGCTCCGGACGATCAAGCAATTCAACGTATGCCATTGGTGCGTTATCGCCAACACGGAAGCCACACTTCAAAATACGAAGGTAGCCGCCCGGACGGGTTGCATAACGCGGCCCGATTTCAGCAAACAATTTGACCACGATTTCGCGGTCACGCAGGCGATCAAATGCCAAGCGCTTGTTAGCCAAAGTCGGTGTTTTACCGATGGTAATCATCCGTTCAGCAACGCGACGTAGTTCCTTAGCCTTTGGCAACGTGGTCTTGATAGCCTCGTGCTTGAGCAGGGAAACGGTCATGTTGCGCAGCATCGCTAGGCGATGGCTGCTGGTACGGTTCAGTTTGCGAAGTCCACTGCGGTGACGCATGGTTAATCCTTTCTATGTTCTACAGGCGTCCCTTGACGTCCCGAACTAGAAAAAGTCCTTAGACTTTTTCCAGGCCGGCGGGAGGCCAGTTCTCCAGTTTCATGCCAAGCGTCAGACCGCGAGAGGCCAACACTTCCTTGATCTCGTTCAGAGACTTGCGACCCAAATTTGGTGTCTTGAGCAGCTCGTTTTCGCTACGCTGGATGAGATCGCCGATGTAATAAATATTCTCGGCCTTCAAACAGTTAGCGGAACGGACTGTCAATTCAAGATCATCAACCGGGCGGAGCAGAACCGGATCAACTTGCGCTGGCTTGGAAGCCTCAGCAATCGGTGCGGTACCTTCAAGGTCAGCGAACACTGAAAGCTGCTCCATCAGTACGCGAGCTGCGTAACGAATAGCTTCTTCAGGTTCGACAACGCCGTTGGTTTCGATATCAACGATCAACTTATCCAGGTCAGTACGCTGCTCGACACGAGCGCTCTCGACGGAGTATGCAACTCGACGAATCGGGCTGAATGACGCATCAAGAACGAGTTTGCCGATAGTCTTGGAGTCTCCAAGATTGCGAACGTTACCAGGAACATAACCACGTCCCTTCTCAACCTTGATGTCCATCGTCAATTTGCCACCTACGGAGAGATGGGCAATAACGTGTTCAGGATTGATGATTTCCACGTCATGCGGCAGATCAATATCGCCAGCACGAACGGGGCCTTCACCTTCCTTAACAAGGTTCAGAGTCACAACATCGCGACCGTGCAACTTGAACACAACACCTTTGAGGTTAAGAAGGATATCTACGACATCCTCTTGAACGCCATCAACGGTAGAGTACTCATGGAGCACACCTTCGATACCGACCTCAGTCGGTGCGTAACCAGGCATGGACGAGAGCAGAATGCGGCGCAATGCATTGCCAAGGGTATGACCGTAGCCGCGTTCAAACGGCTCCATCACAACTTTGGCTTGCACGGGCGAAACGCTCTGCACGTCAATAATGCGGGGTTTCAGAAGTCCACTGCTTTGCATGGGCTAAAATTCCTCTGCTCAGTGCTTACTTCGAGTAAAGTTCGATGACGAGGCCTTCGTTCAAGGTCGCCGGCAGCTCAGAACGCTGCGGCATTGCTTTGAACGTACCCTTGCCTTCTTTGACATCAACAGCAACCCATTCCGGGAAACCGCGTGACTCAGCCGCTTCAAGAGCAGCCTTGCAACGCAGTGAAGCACGCGAACGATCGGTCAGTTGAACGACGTCACCGGCTTTAACCAGGTATGAAGGGATGTTGACGCGCTTGCCGTTAACCAGAACGCCATTGTGGCGAACGATTTGACGTGACTCGCTACGCGAAGCAGCAAAGCCCATACGGTAAGCGACGGAGTCAAGACGTGCTTCGAGCAATTGCAGCAGGTTCTCACCAGTCTGACCCTTACGGCGATCAGCTTCAGCAAAAACGCGGCGGAATTGGCCTTCAAGAACGCCATAAACACGACGGATCTTCTGCTTGGCGCGCAGGTGCACACCGTAGTCAGACAGACGTGCGCCAGACTTCTGACCGTGTTGGCCAGGAGCATATGCACGGCGCTCGATAGCGCATTTATCGGTAAAACACTTTTCGCCCTTAAGGAAGAGCTTTTCGCCTTCGCGGCGACACTGACGGCATTTCGGATCGAGATTACGAGCCACTTGTCTTTCTCCTTAGATGCGGCGCTTTTTAGGCGGGCGGCAACCGTTGTGGGGCACCGGCGTCACGTCAGAAATTGAAGTAATCTTCATACCGAGTGCATTAAGCGCACTGACAGAAGATTCGCGACCAGGACCAGGGCCCTTGATACGAACTTCAACGTTCTTAACACCACATTCTTGAGCAGCTTTACCGGCGGCTTCAGCAGCAACCTGCGCTGCGAATGGGGTCGATTTACGTGAACCACGGAAACCTGCGCCACCAGAGGTAGCCCAGGACAGGGCGTTACCCTGACGATCGGTGATGGTAATGATGGTGTTATTGAACGACGCGTGAATGTGGGCAATGCCCTCAGCGATGTTCTTTTTAACCTTCTTGCGAACTTTAGTAGCAGTCTTTGCCATGTTCTGTCCCTATTACTTCTTACCAGCGATAGCCTTGCGCGGACCTTTACGGGTACGGGCGTTGGTGCGGGTGCGCTGACCACGGCAAGGAAGACCCTTACGATGACGAAGACCACGGTAACAACCGAGATCCATCAGACGCTTGATATTCATCGTAACTTCGCGGCGGAGATCACCCTCAACGGTGAACTTACCCACTTCGTCACGCAAACGATCCATGTCCGAATCGGACAGGTCTTTCATTTTGGTACTACGAACCACACCGGCTGCGTCACAGATTTTCTGAGCGCGGGTACGGCCTACGCCATAAATCGCGGTCAGAGCAATTTCAGCATGCTGGTGGTTCGGAATGTTTACCCCTGCAATACGGGCCATTGAATCACTCCAATATTTCTAAAATTAACGAATGTCGGATTGGACAGGAAATTAACCCTGACGCTGCTTATGACGTGGTTCCTTACACAGGACGCGCACGACACCCTTGCGACGGACGACTTTGCAATTACGGCAAATGCGTTTCACTGAAGGATGAACTTTCATGTATTACTCCTCATCTGCGAGAACTTGGAAGCAGCCGTGATTCCTTGCCCTGCGGTTTATTGCGTAGAGAACTTGTAAATGGTGCCAAAAACTCACCGAAAAATACCAACAACAGAAGCCAGACAAATAACCCTGCCAAAGCTACCGCCGATTACTTCATCATGGGTCCACCCTTGAAGTTTGCCTTTTTAAGCAAGCTTTCATACTGATGGGACATTACGTACGCTTGAACTTGTGACATAAAGTCCATCGTCACGACCACGATAATCAATAGCGATGTCCCACCAAAATAGAACGGGACATTCCACTTCAAAATAAGGAATTCTGGCAACAGACAGACAACCGTAATATAAGCAGCGCCAATCAGCGTCAAACGCATCAGAATCTTGTCAATATAGCGTGATGTCTGCTCACCTGGACGGATACCGGGCACAAATGCGCCACTCTTTTTAAGGTTATCCGCTGTTTCTTTGGAGTTAAACACCAAAGCGGTATAGAAGAAACAGAAGAACACAATTGCTGTCGCATAGAGCATGACGTAAATCGGTTGTCCCGGCGAAAGCGTTCCGGCAACGTCCTTCAGCCAACTCATGGATTCACCGGAACCGAACCAACCTGCAACGGTTGCTGGGAACAAAATAATTGACGAAGCAAATATCGGTGGGATAACACCAGCCATATTTAACTTCAAAGGCAAATGGGAGCTTTGACCACCATAGATCTTATTCCCGACCTGGCGCTTAGCGTAATTAACCAAAATCTTGCGCTGCCCACGCTCAACGAATACAACAAAGGCGGTCACCGCGACAACCAACAAACAGATAACGATAGCCGTAAGCGGATGCATTGCGCCGGTACGGACCAGTTCGAGTAAGCCGCCAATTGCGCTAGGCAAGCCAGCTGCAATACCTGCAAAAATAATAATCGAGATGCCGTTACCTAAACCGCGCTCGGTAATCTGCTCGCCTAGCCACATCAGGAACATCGTCCCGGTTACTAGGGTAGAAACAGTGGTCAAACGGAACATGAAGCCAGGGTCATTAACCAATCCAGCTTGCGCTTCAAGCGCAACCGCTATACCCAAGCCCTGAAAGATTGCCAGACCCAAAGTACCATAACGGGTGTACTGAGTAATTTTGCGGCGCCCAGCTTCGCCCTCTTTTTTAAGAGCTTCCAGCTGCGGACTCGCGACACTCATTAGCTGCATGATGATCGAGGCCGAAATGTACGGCATGATCCCCAATGCAAAAATCGTAAATCTCGACAAGGCGCCACCTGAGAACATGTTGAACATGCCTAAGATGCCACCCTGTTGAGAGTTAAACAGGGAAGATAGAGCGTCTGGATCAATCCCGGGAACCGGAATATGCGCACCCAGTCGATAGACCACAAGTGCACCCAAGAGGAACAATAGACGACGCTTAAGATCGCCGAACTTGCCACCCTTGCCTACGGTATTGGGAATTGATGCCAACGCTCTTACCTTTCCTAACTTACTCTGCTACCGAGCCGCCAACGGCTTCGATCGCTGCTTTAGCGCCCTTAGTTGCACCAACACCTTTTAGGGTGATTTTGCGGCTAATTGCACCTGAAAGTATTACTTTTGCTGCCAAGGCATCACCAGGAACAATCCCGGCCGCTTGCAAAGCTAGCAAGTCGATTTCATCGACTGGCAAACGATCCAAATCAGTCAGGCGAACCTCATAGTTACGAGCACGAGTAAGCGAGTTGAAGCCACGTTTTGGCAGGCGACGTTGCAAAGGCATTTGACCGCCTTCAAAACCAACCTTATGAAAACCGCCGGAGCGAGATTTCTGACCTTTATGACCACGACCGCAAGTCTTACCCAGGCCAGATCCAATACCGCGACCTACGCGCTTAGCTGCCTTCTTAGAACCTTCAGCCGGCTTGATGGTATTTAAACGCATGGCTTAACCCTCAACCTTAACAAGATACTGAACTTTTTGGATCATGCCGCGAACACACGGGGTATCTTCAAGTTCGGAGGTGCTATTCATACGACGAAGACCCAAGCCACGAACCGTAGCGCGGTGATCCTGCTTCGTACCAATAACACTCTTGACCAATGTTACTTTGATTTTCTTATCAGCCATGACTTACCCCAAAACCCGCTCAACCGACATGCCGCGTTTAGCAGCAATCTCAGAGGGCGTATTAACTTTCGACAACCCATCAATGGTTGCACGAACGATGTTATAGGGATTCGTCGAACCATGTGCTTTTGCAACCACGTTGGTGACGCCGACAACTTCAAAAACAGCGCGCATAGCACCGCCAGCAATAATACCGGTGCCTTCTGGTGCCGGCTGAATCATGACGGTAGTAGCACCGTGACGACCCATGACAGTGTGATGAACAGTACCGTTCTTCAGGCTGACCTTAGCCATCTTACGACGCGCCTCGTCCATTGCCTTTTGAGCAGCAACTGGCACTTCGCGGGACTTACCCTTACCCATGCCGATACTGCCATCGCCATCGCCAACAACGGTCAATGCTGCGAAACCTAGGATACGGCCGCCCTTCACCACTTTGGTGACGCGGTTGACCGCAACCATTTTCTCGCGCATGCCATCATCCGGCTTTTCAGCCTGCTGCGGACGCTTACTTCTTTCTGGTTTAGCCATTTCTTAACTCCGTTCTTTCGCCGTCTGTTAGAACTTCAGACCGGCTTCACGCGCGGCTTCAGCCAACGCTTGAACTCGACCATGGAACTGGAGACCGGAACGATCGAACGCAACCTGTTCGATGCCAGCAGCTTTAGCACGCTCAGCGACGAGCTTGCCAACTGTAGCAGCAGCAGCTTTATTGCCGCCATTCGTGACATCCTTGCGAACGCCAGTTTCCAGAGTAGAAGCCGAAGCCAGAACTTTTCCGCCGCAAGGCGAAATAATCTGGGCGTAAATGTGGCAGTTCGTGCGATTAACGCACAAGCGGACAGCTTTAAGCTCGGCGATTTTGGCCCGGGTTTTGCGGGCACGGCGCAGACGCGCTTGTTTCTTGTTAAACATATGCCACCCTTACTTCTTCTTGGTTTCCTTGATAACCACCACTTCGTCCGAATAACGAACACCTTTGCCTTTATAGGGCTCCGGTTTACGATATGCACGGACTTCGGCAGCGACCTGACCGACCTGTTGCTTGTCAGACCCTTTAATCAGAATCTCAGTCTGAGTCGGACACTCGACTTTCACACCAGCAGGCATTTGATGCACAACCGGATGCGAAAACCCCAGAGACAGATTGAGTGCATCACCCTGAGCCTGAGCCCGGTAACCCACACCAACCAACTGAAGCTTACGCTCAAAGCCTTTTGAAACACCAATAACCATGTTATTGACGTTTGCGCGCATCGTTCCCCACATTGCACTTGCGTTCAGTGCGCCCTCGATTTTTGCCACGCTAACGTTAGAACCATCAACAGTAACATTAACAGATGGATGCGAAGCTGTTTTCAAAATGCCCAACGGGCCTTTGACAACAATTTGCTCACCAACCGTAACCTCGACGCCTGCAGGAAGCGCAATGGCATTTTTACCAATACGAGACATGAATATTCCCCTTATGCCACGATGCAAAGAACTTCGCCGCCAACCTTGCTGGCACGAGCCTTGCGATCAGTCATCACACCTTTTGGAGTGGAAACAATAGCCACACCCAAACCGTTCATGACACGAGGAATATCTTCACACCCCTTATAAATACGCAAACCTGGCTTGGAAACGCGCTCGATTCGCTCAATTACCGGCCGACCGGCATAGTATTTGAGTTCAATATCAAGAACCGGCTTTCCATCAGCCTGATTTACAACAAATTTCTCAACGTAGCCTTCATCTTTGAGAACAGCAGCAATTGCCACTTTCACCTTTGAAGACGGCATGGAGACAGACGCCTTTTCGGCGAGCTGGGCGTTGCGGATGCGAGTCAGCATGTCCGCGATTGGATCGCTCATAGCCATTTCTGAATCTCCTTGTTACCAGCTGGCTTTAACAACACCCGGGATCTCGCCTGCGAAGGCTAGCTCACGGATCTTGTGTCGACACAGACCGAATTTACGGAAAACACCACGTGGGCGGCCGGTCAATTGGCAGCGGTTACGCAGACGGGAAGCGCTTGAGTTGCGCGGAAAAGCCTGAAGCTTCAAACGAGCGTCGTAACGCTCCTGGTCAGAAAGACTCACATCATTGATGATAGCCTCCAACGCAGCGCGCTTTTTCGCGTACTGCGCAACCATTTTGCGGCGCTTTTCTTCACGATTAATCAGTGACAGTTTTGCCATGTCAGCCTCAGTTCTTAAACGGGAATTTGAACACAGCAAGCAGCGCCTTAGCCTCTGCATCCGTCTTCGCGGTGGTGGTAATGCTGATATTCATACCACGGAGAGCATCGACCTTGTCGTACTCGATTTCCGGGAAAATAATCTGCTCTTTAACACCCATGTTGTAATTGCCGCGACCGTCAAAACCCTTGCCGGAAATCCCGCGAAAATCGCGAACCCGTGGCAACGCGACCGTAACCAGGCGATCAAGAAACTCAAACATTCGCGGACCACGCAGAGTGACCATACAGCCAATCGGGTAACCATCACGAATCTTAAAGCCTGCAATCGACTTACGAGCCTTGGTTGTAACCGCCTTTTGACCTGCAATCTTCTGCATATCACCAACGGCGTTATCAAGAACCTTTTTGTCTGCTACAGCTTCACCAACGCCCATATTCAGCGTGACTTTGGTAATACGAGGAACTTCCATCACTGACTTATAACCAAATTGCTTGGTCAATTCAGCAACAACAGTCTCTTTATAAAATGCTTGTAAACGTGCCATAACGACCCCTTACGCGCCAACCAGCTCGCCGTTCGATTTGAACACGCGAACTTTGCGACCATCCTCTAGCACCTTAAAGCCAACGCGATCAGCTTTTTGGGTTGCCGGATTAAACAGCGCAACATTGGAGAGATGAATCGGCATGTCTTTATCAACAATACCGCCCGCTACGCCTTTAACCGGATTTGGCTTCATGTGCTTTTTGACGCGATTAACGCCTTCAACGAGAACATGCTCATCATCAACACGACGAGCCACGGTACCGCGCTTGCCATTGTCTTTTCCGGTAAGAATGATGACTTCGTCACCTTTGCGAATTTTTTCCATGTCCTATCCTTACAGCACTTCAGGAGCAAGGGACACAATCTTCATGAAGCGCTCGGTACGCAACTCACGCGTAACAGGCCCAAAGATGCGTGTGCCAATCGGCTCAAGCTTGTTGTTAAGAAGAACCGCAGCATTACCGTCGAAACGGATAAGCGAGCCATCTGGGCGACGTACACCCTTTGCAGTACGAACAACAACTGCAGTATAGACATCGCCTTTTTTAACACGGCCGCGCGGCGCAGCATCTTTAATGCTGACCTTGATGATGTCACCAATGCCAGCATAGCGGCGCTTGGATCCACCCAACACTTTGATACACATTACTGAACGAGCACCGGTGTTATCGGCGACATCCAGAGTTGTCTGCATCTGAATCATTTAATTTAACCCCAACTTAATCCGCTAAGCGGTCAGTCTTGGAACCCGTACGGGTCGAACAAATTTGCACCACCCAGAACGGGCATCCGCAAAAAAGAAGCCGGATTATACCGGCTTCTCATTTGGTAACGCAAGTGATTTAAAAGCTTTTATTAAACAATAATCGCTTTTTCTAAAACACTGGTCACGGCCCAAGACTTGGTACGGGAAACCGGACGGGTCTCAACGATCTCAACCAGATCGCCGGCCTTAGCCAGATTGCCTTCATTGTGTGCATGGTATTTTTTGGAACGAACCATGATCTTGCCATACATCGGGTGCTTAACCTTGCGCTCGATAAGTACAGTCACGGTTTTTTCCATTTTGTCGCTAACAACACGACCCACCAGCGTACGTTTGCTGCTTGTAGCTTCGCTCATTGCTGCACCGCCTTTTCACGGATAAGCGTACGAACGCGAGCGATATCGCGACGCACCTTGGACATTTGGCTGGTATTGGACAGTTGCTGGGTAGCAAGCTGCATACGCATACCGAATTGAGCCTTTAACAGCTCAAGTAACTCAGTCTTTAGCTCGTCAACGCTCTTGGCTCTCAGTTCACTTGATTTCATGATTACCCCAGATGACGCGTAACAAATGTGGTCGGAATGGGCAATTTGGCTGCAGCAAGAGCAAAAGCCTCGCGTGCAATAGCCTCATTCACACCGTCCATCTCATAAAGGACTTTGCCTGGCTGGATTTCTGCAACCCAATACTCCGGGTTACCTTTACCGTTACCCATACGAACTTCGGCCGGCTTCTTGGAAATCGGCTTATCCGGGAAAATACGGATCCAGATACGACCACCACGCTTAATATGGCGGGTCATGGCACGACGCGCAGCCTCAATCTGACGGGCCGTTAGACGACCACGGCCGGTTGCCTTAAGGCCCCACTCGCCGAAGGAGACCTTCGTACCACGAGTTGCCAAGCCCTCATTGCGTCCCTTTTGCTCCTTGCGGAACTTGCGACGTTTTGGTTGCAACATATTAGGCACCTGCCTTTCTTACGCGCTTGGCTGGATCTTTTACCTCACCACCAGCACCATCAGCCTTCTTTACGGTACGCGTACGCGGACGATCACCATCAGGCTTACCTGGGGCGCGACGCGGACGACGATCATCAGCAGCAGGATCAACTGCTTCTGGCTGCTCGTTACGATCCGCCATATCACCCTTGTAAACCCAAACCTTGATACCGATAATACCGTAGGTGGTCAGAGCTTCCGACGTAGCGTAATCAATGTCAGCACGAAGGGTATGAAGTGGCACGCGACCTTCGCGATACCATTCACTACGAGCAATCTCAGCGCCATTCAAACGACCAGCACTCATGACCTTGATACCCTTGGCACCAAGACGCATGGCATTTTGCATTGCCCGCTTCATTGCACGACGGAACATAATCCGCTTTTCAAGCTGCTGCGCGATCGAATCGGCAATCAGTTGAGCATCAATTTCCGGCTTGCGAATTTCTTCAATAGAGACATGAACGGGAACGCCCATGATACGTTGAAGATCAGAACGCAACTGCTCGATATCCTCGCCTTTTTTACCGATCACCACGCCCGGACGGGCGGAAAAAACGGTAACGCGAGCATTCTTAGCCGGACGCTCGATCAAAACACGACCAACTGAAGCATGCGCCAGTTTGTGCTTCAAATACTCACGAACTTTGACATCTTCTTGCAACATGCCAGGAAAATCTTTGCTGTTAGCGTACCAGCGAGAATTCCAGTTTTTAGTAACGACCAGACGAAAGCCAGTCGGATTAATTTTCTGTCCCATGGCTCTTCCTTAGTTACCAACGGTCAGATAAATGTGGCATGTCGGCTTAATGATCCGATTTCCACGACCTTTGGCGCGCGCCGTAAAGCGCTTCAGCACGGTGCCTTTTTCAACGTAGATGACCTTAACCTTCAGTTCATCCACATCGGCGCCATCATTGTGCTCTGCGTTGGCCATAGCCGACTCAAGCACTTTTTTGACGATTTCGGCACCCTTTTTTGGGCAAAAAGCCAGGATGTTGAGAGCCTGACCAACCGGCTTGCCACGCACCAGGTCAGCAACAAGGCGACCTTTTTGCGCAGAGAGGCGTACGCCCCGCAAACTTGCACGAGTTTCCATGTCAGCTCCTTACTTCTTGGCTTTCTTGCCGGCGGTGTGACCCTTAAACGTACGGGTCAGCGAAAACTCGCCGAGCTTGTGACCGACCATATTTTCGGTAACGAATACCGGAATATGTTGTTTGCCATTATGAACAGCGATCGTCAGGCCGATAAACTCGGGGAGGATCGTTGAACGACGTGACCATGTCTTGATCGGGCGCTTGTCATTAGACGCGCGAACTGCTTCGACTTTGTCGATCAGATACGCGTCAACAAACGGGCCCTTTTTTAGAGAACGTCCCATTTCCTACCCCTTAACGCTTGTGACGGCGCTGAACGATCATGCTGTTCGTGCGCTTGTTACTACGGGTGCGGTAGCCCTTGGTGGGCTGACCCCACGGGTTAACCGGAACACGGCCTTCGCCAGTACGACCTTCGCCACCACCGTGTGGGTGATCGCATGGGTTCATGGCTACACCACGAACTGTCGGGCGAATACCACGCCAACGCTGAGCACCAGCCTTACCGATTTTACGGAGACTGTTTTCTTCGTTGCCGACTTCACCAATTGTTGCGCGGCATTCCACATGCACGCGGCGAACTTCACCTGAACGCAAACGAACCTGAGCGTAGATGCCTTCGCGAGCCAACAACTGAGCAGAAGTACCTGCCGAGCGGGCCAACTGCGCACCTTTGCCTGGCATCATCTCAACGCAGCAAATCGTTGTACCGACAGGAATATTACGAATTGGCAAAGCGTTACCAGACTTAATTGGCGCTTCAGAACCATTCATAATTGGCTGACCGACAACCATGCCTTTGTTTGCAATGATGTAACGACGCTCACCATCAGCAAAACAAATCAGCGCAATGTTAGCCGTACGATTTGGATCATATTCCAGACGTTCAACCTTGGCCGGAATACCGTCCTTAGCGCGCTTGAAATCGATCAAGCGATACGCCTGCTTATGACCACCGCCCTGATGGCGAACAGTGATACGACCATTGTTATTACGACCGGCATGCTGAGACTTAGACTCAACCAACGGAGCAAACGGCTTACCTTTGTGAAGATTAGCGTTAACTACCTGAACAACGGCGCGACGACCAGGGGAGGTCGGTTTAGCTTTAACGAGAGCCATTAGGCATTCCCCCCGTCAACAAAATTAATTTCCTGGCCAGCCTTCAAGCAAACGTAGGCTTTTTTCCAACCCTTGCGGCGACCAACATTGCCACGGAAGCGTTTAACTTTGCCTTTAACGTTGGAAACCTGAACAGACTCCACGTCAACCTTGAAAAGCAATTCAACCGCAGCTTTAATTTCCGGCTTGGTAGCATCGGAAACAACACGGAAAATCACCTGTTCATTTTTTTCAGCGACGTAGGTAGCCTTCTCGGAGATTTGCGGTGCCAATAGCACCTGCATCAGACGTTCTTGATTCATCCCCACATCTCCTCGAATTTAGCTACCGCACTCTTGGTAACCAAAACCTTGGAGAACCGAACCAGAGAAACCGGATCAGCCTCTTGAGCCTCAAGAACCAAAACATTTGGCAGATTGCGGGACGAGAGATACAAATTCTCGTTCAGCACATCCGTAACAACCAGAAGATTGCCATCCAAGCCCATGCCTTTTAATTTTTCGGCAAACAACTTGGTCTTAGGCGCATCGATAGACAAGCTATCAACAACAACCAGACGCCCCTGACGAGCCAACTCAGAGAGGATCGCGGCCATACCGGCACGGAACATCTTCTTGTTGACCTTCTGGCCAAAATTTTCTTCCGAAGAGTTCGGGAAAATTCGCCCACCTCCACGCCAAAGCGGGCTGCCATTACTACCAGCACGAGCACGGCCCGTACCTTTTTGGCGCCACGGCTTGGTCGTCGTATGACGAACTTCCGAACGATCCTTTTGCTGACGATCACCTGAACGCGCATTGGCTTGATAAGCCACGACGATCTGGTGCACCAGCGCTTCATTGAAATCGCGACCAAACAGCACATCAGAAGCCTGCAAATTGGCAGCTTCCTGTCCCTGCTCGTTAATTACCTTAAGTTCCATATCGCCCCCTTAAGCCTTGATTGCCGGACGCACGACTACGTCAGCGCCCTTGGAGCCAGGAACGGCACCACGAACCAACAATAGCTGGCGATCGGTATCAACGCGCACGATGGTCAAACCCTGCATGGTGCACTGAACATCACCAAGATGGCCAGCCATCCGCTTACCAGGGAAAACACGACCCGGATCCTGCGCCATACCGATAGAACCTGGCGCATTATGCGAAACCGAATTACCGTGGGATGCACGATTGGATGAGAAATTATGGCGCTTAATAGCACCCTGGAAACCCTTACCGATTGAGGTACCAGTCACATCAACTTTTTGCCCTTCAGCAAAAATAGTTGCAGCAACATGATCACCCGCCTTAAAAGTAGCGAGCTGCTCAGCATCGAGACGGAATTCCTTAAGCACATGCCCGGATTCCACACCCGCCTTAGCCAAATGACCGGCAAGGGGCTTGGAAACGCGCGAGGCACGGCGCTTACCGAAAGTGACCTGAATGGCTGAGTAGCCATCGATCTCCGGCGTTTTAACTTGGGTCACGCGGTTATTGGACACGTCAAGCACAGTTACCGGAACGGATACACCATCCTCGGTAAAAATGCGAGTCATGCCAACCTTGCGACCTACAAGGCCTAGACTCATGGTTATTCTCCTCATCGCCGGCTGCGATTGGCCAGACGATGTAAAACAACAAATGGGCAACCAGA